>JAYYRS010000514.1:0-10238 GCA_036126975.1 Myxococcota bacterium | reverse complement strand
TCGTCATCCCACACGTGCGCGCCACGCCGTGGGCAGTCCCGTTCCGGGCCGTGGCCTGGACTGTCATGATCCTCGGCATGTTCACCTTCACCCGTGTCACCACCAGTGACTTCATCTACTTTGCATTCTGAGACCCCCCCTCCACCGGCGCCAGGCGCACGGAGAAGGGGGCTGGGCTGGGCGCTCGCGGTTCTCGCGGTCGTCGGGCTCGTGGCGGGCTATCGGCAGCTGCTCCAACCCCCGGAAGGGGGTGCGGTGCGCAGCGAGGCCGTGGGCGAGATGGACGCGGAGCTTGCGGAGGCGGGTGACCTCCAGGTGCTGCTCCTCGGGAGCTCCCATCTGGGCCGCGGCGTGGACACCGCGCAGCTGGCCAGGTCGCTGGAACTGGAGCCGGCCGATGTCCATTCGCTGTGGCGTTCGAACATCCAGGCGCCCCACTGGTACGCCATGCTCGCAAACCGGGTCTATGGCGCCGGCAAGGATCCACCGGTTGTGATCGTCGTATCCACCATGCGGCGGATGATGCAGACCGAGGTCGAGCCTGGAATGCGGGAGGCGGCACTCATCGAACAGATGGGCGAGCATGAGCCGGTGATCAACCGACTGGTGTACGGCAGGGAGACGTCGAG
This sequence comes from Myxococcota bacterium, assembly GCA_036126975.1. Lineage (GTDB taxonomy): Bacteria > Myxococcota_A > UBA796 > UBA796 > UBA2385 > JAYYRS01. Next base: position 9,609 of record JAYYRS010000514.1, on the reverse strand, counting down.
CGGGGACTGGGGCCTCATCAAGGTACGCAGGAACAAGCTGCGGGAACGCCTGCTTGCGCAGGTCCGTGCCGCAGCGACGGCCATGTTCTTCGTCGACGCCGCGGATGTTCCGGATGGCGCGACCCGGCTCGATCATGCCGAGCGGGTGTCCGCAGCGGCCATGGAGCGCCTGCTCCGGGGAGAAAATGCCCGCGACATGACCCTTGCGTCGCGCGTCATCCCCATCGTGGAGCAGGAGCGGAACCGCTCCGAGGACGACAGGGACCTCGCGGCCGTGGGGGATACGTTCGTCCAGGCCTTCATCGACCTCGTCCATGCCCAGGGGGGCCGGTTGGTGTTCGTTGAGCTGCCGGTCTCTCCACGCGTTGCGCGCCATCATGCCGTCCCGCCGGAGACACGACGCGCGTTCATCGAGACGCTGAATGCCGGTGGAGCAGGGTTCGTCGACCTGCACGAGATGGATGTCGAGCAGACGCATTTCCGGGATCTGACACACCTGAACCAGAAGGGCATGCGGCTCGTCACGGCCGAGCTCGGAAGGCGGCTCGCCGCCATGGGGGTGCTGGATGCGGCGCCGCTTCCCGAGACGGAACTCTCCCTGGAACTCCTGGTGCGGCCCACCTTCCGGAGGGATGGGACGCCGCCATCGGTCGAGATTGCGTCCGTGGAGCGGGACAAGGGGAGCTGCGCGATCCGCATGAAGCTCGGCGGAGGCGAGGCGCTTTCGGAGCCGGCTCTGCGGTCGATGGGCGTCGTACCTGCCTCTCCCGTGATCGTGCTCGAGCGGGGGGAGGCTTTGACGCCCTTCTCCCCACCCGCGGACTTCATGGGTGACGACTGCAAGGCCGCCAGCTGGTACGCCGGCGTGGGTCTGCGCTTCACGGCCCGTGAGCCCGTCCCTGACGGTGACCCCCTCGATCGCTGGACCGCCGCCTACGCCCAGCAGGTCCCCATCAAGACCAAGAACGGCGACCGCCATTGGGTGTATCCAGGCACCGCCATCGTCCTGGACATGCCCGGGGAGGACGCCCTCGGTGCAGCGGATGCGGAAGTCGAGGTCGAGGTCGTCGCGCGGGTGGTCGGGAAGGGCTCCCTTCCCGTGCTTCGCGTCGGAGAGGGTACGCCCGTACCGTTCGAGAGGAACGGCTCACTGGTGTCGGCGCGCGCGCGCGCCCGACCTGGGGCCGAAGCCTGGGCCATCCGGGTCGAGAGCCCCCCGGAGGGGGCGTTCGCCCTGCTTGCCAACCTGCGGGTGGGCTCGAGTCTCGGTTCGGCGGACTACGTCGGAGACGACCTGGATGAGGCCTGGCGGTCGGAGATCCGTGCGCTCACCCGAGCTGGGCAATGGGCCGTCCGGTTCAAGACGACCCCTCCCACCATTCCTCCGTTCGAAAAGCCGCTCCGGAAGGTCACGCCCCTCGCGGCGCGGGTGTCCGCGCCCGCACTGGCGGCGCTGGCCACCAAACACATCAACACCAAGCACGGCGTGCCCTTCGTGTCGCCGCTGCGTGTGACCGAGAACGGCAAGGTGCTTCCGGAGCGGCCGGGTGTCTGCATCGCGGCCAAGAAGAAGGGGGGCGGGATCTGGTGCCACCACGACGAGCGGTTCTTCCTGTCCGCTGCGGATGGCAGCAACCCGGCGGAGAACGGGCGGGATTATGGTCTCGCGCTGGTCGAGGACCGTTTCGCGGCCGGAGGATGGTGGGTCTACCCAGGCGACCGTCTTCTCGGCCCGGTCGCGCCTGCCCGATTGAACTCCGTCCCAGGGCAGGTCCACTGGCTGGTCGTGGATGGGTGGTTCTTCGGCGATGCACAGGATGCTCGGGCGAAGGTCGAGTTGTTCCTCGACGACCAGCGTGTGTGGTCGACGGAGCTCGCCGGGGCGGACCTCGACGACAGCTCACACGAGGTCGAGCTGCCGGATCACGTCCAGCTGACGGCAGGGCGGCGAGCGTCGTTCCGTGTTCTCACGGAGCGGGGCGATGCCTACCTCTGGCTGAAGAACATCACGCTCGGTCACGATCGCCGGCGGAGCGACTGAATGGACGGCCATGCCGGCGGGATCGTGTCCGGGTTGCGGTCGAAGCCCGCGCCCTGACTCCCTGGACGCGCCCCCGAGGTTACCGACAGTCGCCAGCCCCACCATCCCATCCACTCCACCGACACAGCCCAAGGCCCCCTGGCCGAGTGTCGATACCCGGAGGAGCCATGTTGCCCGTCCTCTCTGCCCTCGCCTTGATCGGGGCTGCCCACGCCGCGCCTGTATCTGCGCAGCAGTGCGACGGCTGCAGCGTCCTCTGGATCGTCATCGACACCACGCGGGCGGACCGGGTGGGCTGTTTTGGTGGGCGGGCGGACATGACGCCCAACATCGATGGGCTGTGCGCCCGGGGGGTGGCGTACCAGTTCAACTACGCCCAGGCACCCCCGACGATGTTGTCGGTTGGATCATACTTCTCGGGCCGCTACCGCCGCAGCACGGGGATGGACTTCATGCTTTGGGAGGATCAGGACTTCCATCCCATGAGCGACCAGATCACGACGCTCGCGGAGGTCCTCTCCGACCTCGGATTCCAGACCGTCGGCCTTACGGCCAATCCGATGATCTCCGACCGCAAACACCAGGGCCGGACGGAGTTCAACCTGAACTATTCGCAGGGGTTCGACAGCTGGAGTTTCGCCGACGACGTCGCGATCGAGAAGAAGGGCCCCGTGCTGCTCGAGCAGCTTGCGAAGAGCGGAGATCGGTTCTTTCTGTACCTGCACGCCATGGGGCCCCATTTCCCGAACGCCCGGCTCCCGGGGTTCGAGAAGCGGCAGGGTGCGCGCTTCCCGAAGACCCTTGCGCAGGCCGATCAGGACTTCAACTACACCGAGATCAACCGGGGCAAGCTCGATGCGAGCGGCCTCCAGGGCGAGTACCTGCGCGCGCTCTATGACGACAACCTCTGGCAGGCGGACCAGCGCGTGGTCGGAACCCTGCTGGCCAAGGTGAAGTCACTTGGCCTGGAGGATCGGCTCCTCATCGTCGTCAGCAGCGACCACGGCGAGGCACTTGGTGAGCAGCACGAGAAGGGCGTCGGCACCAAGCAGGGGCACATGACCTACTGGGGCCACAGCCATCCCACGCTGGTGGATGCCACCCTCCACGTCCCGCTCGTCTTCTCGGGGCCCGGGCTTCCGGCGAACGTGAAGGTCAAGGAGCAGATCGCCGAGAACGTCGACATCGCACCCACGATCGTCAACCACCTTGGCATCCCCCTGCAGTCGGGCTGGGGATGGGACGGCGCGCCGCTGTTCGGACCGGGAGCGGTGGCGAGCACCTGGAGCATCGCGGACCAGGGGGCAGGCAAGACCGCCCGGTCCGCCGCTCGGACCTTCACGCAGACGACGAGCTGGTACGAGAGCTGGAACCGGTACCTGTACTACGACCGGTCGGGTGCCGGTCCCCGGAAGATGGTGGCCGCGACGGCAGAGCACAATCGCCTCGAGGGCGTGCTGAAGAAGTATGTCGCGGGCGCCCATCCCCCCGCAGCCGACACGGACATGGCCGCGCCGGAGGGGGAGTTCCTCGATCAGCTCAAAGCACTTGGGTACATGGACGAGTAGGGCCGCGGGTCAGGTGAGCTCGTGGCCTTCGGCGTCCCGGAAGTTGTCGGTTGCGATCTGGATGATGTCGATGAGCGACCAGATCCCACAGCCGCCGAGCGTCAGGAGCTGGATGACACCCGGTACGATGTGGCCGGTGTAGAAGCGGTGCGCGCCAAAGCCGCCGAGGAACAGGGCGAGGAGCAGCGCAGTGGTCTTGCTCCGAGGAGCAGCAACATCGGTCATGATTGACTCCGGGGTGGGTGCGCACTGAAGCAGAGCACGCGGGAAAGTTCAATCGCCGGTCCGGGATTTCGCGATGGATGATGGATCCGGGGCGCCGGGGGCGGGTCACCATGGGCGCTCGCCGGACGGCGCAGGTCCGTTCCCTCGTCACGGTGCCGCACGGCTGCGACGTCGCGGTTCGGGGTCCCGCCCGGGTACGGCGCGGTCGAGATGCCGTACTGCCATCCGAGGGAGCTCCTCGACGCCGCTGCGGCCCTTCCCTTGGAGCGTGTCGATGTCGGCGGCGGCGTCTTCGAGGTCTCTGGCCTCGCGCCAGCGGTCATCTCCGATGGAGATGGCCTCGCGGCGTTCGAGGCGTCGATCGAGACCTGCGACGACGGACGGGGCCGCGTGGCGTGGGCAGGCGGGCCCGTTCGAAGCTTCGAACAGCTACTGGATGGTCAGGACATACGTGCCCGTCGCGCCGCTGTAGCCGGAGATCGCGACGAGGTAGGTCTCTCCCTCCGTGACCGAGAGCTCGACGAGCGAAGTGCTGTCGCTGCCGACCCGGACGTCGTCGTCGCAGGCGAGTTCCGTGCAGCCTGCGCGGTCGAGGACGGAGATGACGGTGTCGAAGTCGCTCCCGGTCGTGGCGAAGGTGAATGCCCCCGTGAAGGGTGCGACCCACCGGAACGTCTGCGAGTTCGCCTCCTCGCCGGACGTGCACTGGTGGTCGACCGCAGGTGTGCTGCCGTCCAGCGATCCCGTCACGCCGCCCGCTCCCGTAGCGGGGGCGTTGTCGTTGGCGCGGCCTGCATCGGCCCGCGCTGCCGCCGGGTGGATGGAGAGCTGGTACGCACCGAGATCGTCCCCGCCGAATCCATCCACGACGAATGTGTACGCCCGACCCGACGACCCGCCCACCAGCAGCTGCGATTGGGACGTGTACGCGCCCGACGAATCGCGGGAGTCGTCATCGCAGGCAAGCTCTTCACCGTCGCAGCCCTCTACGACCCGGAGCACCGTGTCAAAGCTGGAGCCGAAGGTGTCGGCGGCGTAGCATCCGGCGTCCGGCGCGGTCCACGCGATGGCGTGGTCGGGCGCAGAGCTTGCGGTGGAGCCGCAGCCGGCGTCCGCCCCCCGCGCTCGGTCGTCGGTGGACCCCGTCGTGTCGCCGGACGCGATCGCGCCGGCATGGCCCGTCGCGATCGCCTCGATGCAGACGCAGCCAGGCTCTTCCATGCAGGCATCATCGGCGCAGTCCGCGTGCCCATCGCCATCGTCGTCATGCCCGTTGCCGCAGATCTCGTCCGCTGCCGAGGTGTCGGTATCGGTGTCGGTGTCGGTGTCGGTGCCACCGCCGGCTCCGCCGTCCGCATCCGTGTCGCGTTCTGCGTCCCGGCCAGAGTCGCCACCGTCCACGGGCTTGGCCATCTCGAGACCGCACGCGCCCAGCGTGCCGATGAGCAGGAGGCATGAGGGAAACCGGCGCATGAAATCTCCTGGCTGCGCGGAGTCGCTGCGCGTAACGGGCCGCATGGGGGCGCCCGCGTGACGGTGGGTGACAATCCGAGCGAGGCACCCGAGGCGATGCTCCGCGCCGGGGACCGGGATTCTCGGCGACGGGTCCAGGAGCCCACCGGCCCGTGCACCGTGGACCCCGCCTGTGATGCGAGGCTTCGTGCATGCACATGGCGGTCGGTCGACGACCCGGGCGCCGCGGGGCAATCCTACGAGAATCCCGGCCGCAGGCGACCCGGCGGACCTGTCCCGCGGGTCCATGCGCACTCGCGTTCGCCCGTTGTTCCTGCTTCGGCACCGGCCGGTCGCAATTGAACGAACGGTGGGGCATGCTCTCGTCGGCCGCTCCCGGCCGTCCTCGCCCCTGGAGACCCACATGGGCCGCACCGTCGCTGAGATCATCGCTGACCATGAGGTCACGGACGAAGAGCTGCAGGCGCTTGTCGCTCGCTTTGACGCGAACGGCGATGGTCGACTCGACGGAGAGGAGGTCCGGGCCTTCGCCCGCGTGGTCGCGGCGCTACTCAATAGCGAGATTGAAGACATCATCGTTATCCTAAGCTTCTTCCAGCACGACGAGGATGCGGCGTTCGACCCCGCGGAGATCCGCTCCTTCCTCGAACTCCACCTGACCTGATGCGCCTGCCGCAGGCCGGGGAAAGCCGGGTCGGCCCGGCCCGACAGCGGGTTCCCAAGCCGGCGTTGACGGGTTCGCTATAGTGGGGCGGCCCTGGGCCGGGAGCGCGGGGCATCCTGCCGGTCGCGTGCGTCCATGCGAAGCCGGCTCGGGTCCCGGAGCGCCGCCATGTCGTCCCTCAGCTCCAAGGTCGCACGCAGCCTTGGCGCAGGTCTGACGGCCGCGGGAATCGCCCGCCTCGATGCCCACGAACTCTCCTTCTCGACATCGGGCCTCCTGGGACCGCTCATGCGGAGCAAGTCCTTTCGCGTGGCGCTGGACGACATCGCGTCGCTGTCATGGAGCACCCGGTCATCGACGTTGCGCATCGAGATGGATGCCGGGCCTCCGTTCATCCTGCAGGGGACGGGCGGCGTCCGTCTGCTGGTGGCGATGTCGGCGATGAACGTCGGGCGACGACAGCGGGAGGGAGACGCGAGGGTCGGGCGGCTCCATACAGAGTCTGCCGCCACCCTCGCAGCCGGACCGGTCTACTACCGGGGGCATCTTGCCCTGGGTTCCGGCGGACTCTTCTGGGAATGCACAGGTCCGGTCGAGCAGCTGGTCGGCATCGCCGGCATCCGGCTTCCGCTCGAAGCCATCGTGGGCGCCCGTGTGGAATCGACCGGGATGACGCTCCTTGCCACGGATGGTGCGGAACATCGGCTGCTGCTCGACCGGCCGGCGCCGCTGATCCACGCGATGTTCGAGCTGGTCCGGGAGCACGCACCGGACCGGGCTGCAGGGATCGCACGGGGCGAGGGTGCGGAGGATGCCGAGCCGTCCGTGGTGTGTTTCGGCGCCACGCTCCATGAATTGGATTCATCGCTCACGGCCCAGGGAAGCGTGTCGGCGCGAGCGGACGGTACGCTGCACGCGGCATGGCTGGGTGGCGAGCCGCGGGTGATCGAACCGGTGCACGTCCAGCGGCTGGCCTACGGGGAGCCCGACCCGGACGCTGCGCCCGAGATGGTGCTCACGACAACGGTTGGGACGCAGCTGCGCATCACGCCCTCCGATGGATGGGCCCCGATCGAGGCGCTCTTCGCGCTGAGCCGGTCGCTGCCGCTGCTCAGCATGGTCCCCCCCGCCCAGCACCCTCTGCTGTCCCGGGCGGTCGGTGAGCTGGCTTCGGTGACCTCGGACACGGCGCGGGTCGAGCGGCTCGCCCTCCGTCCAGCCGTACTGCTCCATCTTGCCGATGCGGTCGGGGTGGTGCTGCCTGGTCGGGTCGAATGGAAGGTCGCAGTCGGGACCCGTGTGCGTCTCCAGATCGGGCTTCCCCGGGCGCTGCTGATGATCTCGGGCCGCTTCATGGGCTGTGCGCACCGGAGCCGTGCAGAAGGCCTCCCGGGCTGGCCGGCCGGGACGGAGTCTGCCCATGTCGCACAGATTGCGATCCTGGATGAGTCGTCGGTGGAGCGCGTCGCGACCCGCAGGGAGACGTTCCGGGTGACCACCGTGGATGAGCAGACGGTGCGCGAGATGGAGCGGCGTCCAGGGCGGGGGATTCGGCCGGTGGGTCCACGGATCCCATGCCGGCTCTGCAACATGTCCCTGGGGGGCTGCGGCCTGCTGCTGCGCGAGGCCCGGCCGGTGGGAACCCTGTTCCAGCTCGTGCTCGACCTGGATGACGGAGAACTCGTGCTGCACCTCCAGGTGGTCTATTCCGCGCCGATGCGGCAGGACGATGGGAGATGGTGGCGCCACGGAACGCAGGTGCAGGAGCCGTCTTCGCTGGACCGGACAAGACTGGCCCAGGAAGTGCGGCGTCGGGAGGTGAACCCGTCCCTGCTCGACGCATAGACAGGGCCGGTTGGGCACTGCGCGAGCAGCCATCGGAACTGCCGGAGGCGACCGCTCGCACCTTCTCGCCCGAGATCGTGCAGCGGCTACGGTCTGGCCGGGCCGGCGCGGTGTCCGTCCGTCCTTCGGAGCCTCGATGAGCCGCGTGCTGGTGTTGTCCCTCTGCCTGTCCATGGGCTGCATGAAGTCCTACGTGCATCGCGCGGCATCGATCGATCCTCGGGAACCGATGGATGCACTCCTGGTCGGCGCCCAGGTGCGGACCATCCAGGACCAGTCCGTTGGTGAGGGCGCGTCCGATGATGGTTTCGCCGCTCTGGCAATCGTCGAAGCCGCCAACGATGCCGTCGCCAACAGCCGGGTGGACGAGTTCGGCGCCACGGTGGTGGACCGCCTGACACCATTCCTCGTGTCCCAGGGATTCCGGCCGATCTTCGACGCGGAGCTTGCAAAGTCGACCCGCAGCGTGGACTGGGGAGAGGCCATCAACGCAGTGCGCGCGTTGTCAGGTTCCTACAGCGACCCCCGGGCATCGTCGCTCTGGGTGCAGCCGAGGATGTTGTTCCGCCGGAACGTGCAGGAGAAGACCGCTGCGGCCCTGGCGGTCGGGGACGACACGGCCCTGCTGTACCTGACCGTCACGGTGTACGAGTCGAGGCGGCTCCTGGTCATGCGCCTGCCGATGCTCCAGGCCACTGCAGTCGCGACCGATCATGCAGGCGTCGACCTGCTCAAGGCGCAGGGGATCGGCCGGGGTGACATGTCCTTTCTCATCATCGATCGTTCGCCTGCGAACCTCGGGATTGTGCTCGATGAAGCGATGATGGCGCTATCGGCAGCACCAGTGGAGACCATCGACGATTGAGCGCACGCAAGGGCCGGTTCGGTCAACGCCGGACCACGAGGCCCACACCGGTCAGCAGGGCCAGGGCCGCCACGGCCATGTTCGTTCCAGGTCGCTCCGCGAACATCCACCACGCCCCGATGCCGGCGACGATGGGCTGCACGTACACATAGACCGCCGTGGTCGTCGCTGGCACGCGTGCGAGGGCGAACAGGTTGGCGAGGTAGCCCAGGATGGTCGGAAACACGACCACGTAGACCAGTCCCGCCCAGGCCATCGTCGCGTCGGGCGCAGGCAGGAGGTCGGCGTCCCGTGCAAACGCAGGGATGGCGACGAAAGAGCCCAGGTAGGCCCAGGCCGTCACGACCAGCGGCGGGTAGCGCGCAACCAGGGGCTTACCGAGCACGACGTAGGCGCTGTACGCGGCGGCGTTGCACACCAACAGCGCATTGCCGAGTCCGTATCCAGCGATCACCCCGATGCCTTCAGGGAAGACCAGCGGTCCGACTCCGCACAGGGCGATGGCCAGTCCGGCGAGCCGGTCGAGGCGCAGCCGCTCCTGGCCCGCGAGCAGGGCGGCAGCGTAGGTGAACACGGGGATGAGACACATCACGATCCCGGCGCTCATGGGCGTCGACCGGGCGAGGCCCGACAGGAAGAGTCCCTGGTTGAGCGCGACGCCCAGCCACGCGCAGGCCAGGATGCGCGGCACGTCCGCGCGCGCGGGGAGCAGAGCGGACGGGCCACGCTGCCACGCGACGAGCAGCGCGAGGACCAGACCGCCTGCAGCGATCCGCCAGACCCCCAGGCCCAGCGGGGTGACGCCGCCGGGTCCGAACGCCAGGGTTCCAAAGATCGGAAAGAGGCCGAACGCAACCTGGGCGCTGGCGAGTGCGGCGTGTCCGGCCCACTTGGATGGCGGGGGTGTCATCACACCATCGGCTACCAC
>JAYYRS010000513.1:0-3720 GCA_036126975.1 Myxococcota bacterium | reverse complement strand
GTGGCCGCCAATCTCGATGAGCTCCTCGCGCGATTCAAGCGGGAGGGAGGCGGCGCAATCCAGGGGCTGATCCTCGACCTGCGAGACAACCCAGGCGGCTACCTGAACCAGGCCTTCGAGGTGGCCAACCGGTTCCTCGATGACGGCGTGGTGGTGGCAACGGTGGAGGGAGGCAGCCGCCGACGGGAGGAACAGCGCGCGACGAGGCAGGGAACCGAGCCGGACTACCCGATTGTCGTGCTCGTCAACGGAAACTCCGCGAGTGCGAGCGAGATCGTCGCGGGCTCGCTCCGCAACCGGGACCGTGCCGTCATCGTAGGAGAGCGGTCCTTCGGCAAGGGGTCCGTCCAGCACCTCTACCGCAACAAGGACGAATCCAACCTGAAGCTGACGGTTGCGAAGTACCTGACGCCCGGCGACCACAGCATCCAGTCCGTCGGGATCCCGCCGGACATCCTCCTGCAGCCGAGCATCATCCGGTTGGCCGAAGACGGTGAAGCACCCTTGATGTCCCTGTACTGGCGAGAGTGGATCGACCGGGAAGCCGACCTTGACCGGCATCTCGCGCAGGTCGATGGTTCTCCGGAGCCTGCGACCTGGCAGGTCCGGTACCTGCGCCAGGATTCCGGCGACGCGGACCCAGACCCGCGCGCGGACTGGGAGGTCGATTTCTCGCGGCGCGTGCTGCTGGCCGCGCGCTCGTCGCGCAGGGCGGATGTCCTCGGGGCAGCGCAGCCGGTGGTGGAGAGGGCGCGGCGGCAGCAGGAGGCGCTGCTGGAAAAGGCCTTCCGGTCGGCCGGCGTCGACTGGACCAGCGGGCCGAACGAGGCCCAGCCGAAGCTCACGGTTGCGCTCGACCTCGGCGACGACGGTGCATTGACTGCGGGCGTAGAGCAAGAGGTCACACTTCGGGTGACGAACGACGGGCCAGCAGCGCTTCACCGTCTGTCCGCATGGACCGCTTCCGAGAATCCCTGGCTCGACCACAAGGAATTCTACGTGGGTCGTCTCGGACCGGGTGAGTCTCGGGATCTGACGACGCAGGTGACCCTCCACGAGGGGTATCTCGACGAGGTGACCCCTGTGGAGGTCATCTTCCGTGATCCGGTCGAGGAGCGCCTCGCCTCCCATACGGTGTGGGCCCGTGCCGAGGCCGTTCCACTGCCTGCGCTCTCCTACTCGCTGCGCCTCTTCGATGACGGATCCGGTCGGTCGCGGGGCGACGGGGATGGTCTCCCCGAGCCGGGCGAGACCGTGGACCTGGAACTGACCGTGGTCAACACCGGCGGCGGTGCAACCTCGGAAGCCTTTGGACGCCTCGGGAATCGAAGCCGGAGCGCCATCGACCTGCGCCAGGGTCGGCTTCGTCTGGGCGAGGCCCGGGATGCAGACGGTGCACCTTGCCCTCGGCCCGAAGCGGAAGGCTGTACGAGAGCGCTGGCGCCCGGTGCGACGGCGTCCGGTCGGTTCACGTTCGCGCTCCGGGAGCTGCCGGAAGGCGCTTCCGGCTGGGAGCTGGCGCTCCGGGTTGGCGACAATGCCCGCTATGACTACGGCGCCGTGCAGCGCGGTGGGTTTGGGGACTACTTCCAGATCGAGGAGCCGCTGCTCCTGCGGCCCGGAGAATCCATCGACGGGAGCGCGCGGGTTCCGCCCCGGGTACGGGTGACCCGGTCGCCAGAGCTGCAGACGAGCGAGGGCCACGGCGTGCTCTCTGGCGTCGTGGAAGATGACACCGGTGTTCGTGATGTCGTTGTGTTCCACGGCGAAGACAAGGTGTTCTTCCAGGGGGGGCGCGGCGCCGAACCCGCGCTTCCATTCTCTGTCGAGCCCGCGCTGGTTCCTGGAGACAACCTGCTGACCGTGCTGGCGCGGGACGAACAGGGGCTGAAGGCGACCTGGTCCCGGTCGGTGTGGTTTTCGGCTCCGGATGCCACCGCGATGGCCCAGCCGGGTGAGTAGGAGAGTCGTTGGCGGACGCGGGCCGCATCTCCGCGAGCACGGGAGGCGGGAGCACGCCATGGCACGCGTGGGGCAGGCCTCGCGGAGGTGGAGCGGTGCGCCCGGCGGGTTACGCCGCCCGAACTGGAGGTTCCCATGGGTATCCGCAAGAGCATCAAGAAGCGTCTTCCGATCTTCGGTTCCGGCTCGGCCGAGCCTGCGCGTGCGGCGACGCCAGCGGCGCCCAGCCCGAGGCCCTCGCCGCCTGCACCCGCGCCCGAACCGACGAGGGCGGATGTACCCGTGGCGGAGTTCATCGACGAGCTCGTGAAGACGAACGCGATCGTGATGTTCATGAAGGGTTCCCCGGCGCAGCCGCAGTGCGGCTTCTCCGCCAACGCGGCAGCCATCCTGCGGACCTATGGAAAGCCGATGGCGCATTTCAATGTCCTGTCCGACCCGGAGGTCCGGCAGGGCGTCAAGGAGTATTCGCAGTGGCCGACGATCCCGCAGATCTACGTCGGCGGAGAGTTCCTCGGAGGGTCGGACATCCTGATGCAGATGCATCAGGCCGGTGAACTCCAGGAAGTGATCGACGCGGCCTTCGCAGCGAGCTGAGCCTCAGGGCGGTGCGCGGAGTTCGTGGCGCCGGTCTGCTGCGTGCAGGACGTCGGGGTGGTAGGCCGTCACCACAACAGCAGCCCCACGGGCTGCAAGGTCCTGGAGGGGCCGGACGACGCAGGGCACGTCGGCTCCGTGGAGGCCGCCCGCGGGCGCATCCACGACGATGAGCGTCCCGTGGTCGCCGTCCGGCCCATGCCCCTTCCCGGACCGAGCCAGAGCGGCCGCGAGCTGGAGCCGCTGGTGTTCGCCACCTGACAGCGAGTTCGATCGTTGACCAAGTGTCAGGTATCCAAGGCCCACCGCAACCAGCGAATCGAGGATGCGGCGCGGGCCCCGCTGTGACCGGAAGAGCGGCTGGAGCTCGCGGACGGTGCTGGCCAGCAGGCCCGCTGCGGTGCGACCCCGCCAGCGGACCTCGAGCGTCGCCCGCGAGAAACGCGCGCCGTCACACGCAGCGCAGGGAATGACGGCGGTCGGGAGGGAACCGAGCGAGATGGGGATCACGCCGGTTCCCTCACAGGCGGGGCAGCGTCCTTCGGGCCGGTTGAAGCTGAACTGCTCGGGCCCGAAGCCCAGCACGCGGGCCTCTCGGGTCGCGGCGAGCAGAGTCCGGAGTGGATTCCACAGGCCACTGAGGGTCGCGACGCAGGAGCGCGGTGTCGGACGACCCGGGCGGCGCTCGAGGACCAGGAGCCTTCGCAGCGCCCCCTCGAGCGGACTGGTGGTACCGGCAAGGCTGGCGCGGGCTGCATCAACGAGCCGGCGCTCGACAAGAGCGGACTTGCCAGCCCCGGCAGGGCCGTGGACCGCGGTGATGGCGCGCCATGGGGCGAAAAAATCGTCCCCTGGCAGGCGCAGTCCGGTGGCTTCCCCACGGCCCAGTGCTGGTGGAGGCGAAAGCCGCCCCGCCAGAAGGCGCCCTGTGGCGGTGTCACCGCTCCGGATGCCTTCGGGGGGCCCGTCTGCGACGATTCGTCCGCCGTCCCCGCCCGCCCCGGGACCGAACTCGACGATGCGGTCCGCCGCCTGGAGTACGGCCGGATGATGGTCGACGACAATGACGGTGTTCCCTGCGTCGCGAAGACGGCGGAGTCGGGACACCACGTCGGCCACATCCGTCAGGTGGTCTGACGGTTCATCGATGACGAATACGAC
>JAYYRS010000512.1:0-7700 GCA_036126975.1 Myxococcota bacterium | reverse complement strand
CGGAGCGGGCTGCCGCGAAGATCTGACCGTGGTCGTCTCCCTCGAATGGTCGCGCCCCCGTGCTGACCTCGTAGAGCAGCACGCCCAGGGAGAAGATATCCGCGCGTTCGTCGACGCTCCGCGGATCTTCGACCTGCTCGGGTGCCATGTAGGCCGGTGTCCCCAGCATCGAGCCCATCTGCGTGAGGCTCGGGTGTCCTCCTCCGAGGACGCGCGCGAGTCCGAAGTCCGTGACCCGAGCGATCGCACGACGGTCCATCGTCGCCGTGGTGAGCAGGACGTTTGCGGGCTTGAGATCCCGATGGGTCACCCGCTGGGCGTGCGCGTGGGCCACGCCAGACACCGTGTCGCATCCCCAGCGGACCACGTCCGAGAGGTGGACCGGTGCGACGCGCAGTCGGTCCAACAGGCTGCCCCCGGTGACGCAGTCCATGAGCAGACCGGGATGTCCTTGCACGTCAAGGACGTCGCTGACATGGACGATGTTCTCATGCCGCAGCCGCGCCTGGATCCTGCCCTCCTCGATGAATCGGGCCCGCATGACCGGACTGGCGATGTGAAGCACCTTGAGGGCGTGGACCGTCCCGAGGGTCCGGTGCCGGACGCCGTAGACGGTTCCGGCGCCGCCACGGCCGAGGATGGCCTCCACCCGGTACCGCTCGATGTCGCGTCCGACCTTCAGCACCCGCGCTCCGGAGCCATGTTCCCATCCGGCAGTCCCGGAGGCGGATGCACACCGCCAGGGGTCGGTGAGCAGAGGCTACCGCGCGGGCCCTGTGGGCGTCCACAGTGGCCCTCCGAGCCTCAGTCGTCAGCGACCGTCCGCTCGACGCTCAGGTCCGACACACCCAGCCGGATCTGGCCCGATCCGGTGCGGCGCTCGACGAGGTCGAACGCCCGGACGACGCCCGCTGCCTCCAGCTGCCGCCGGGCGCGGTGGACCTGGAGGTACACCACGCTGGCTTCGAGGCCCAGCATCCGACAGAGATCTTCCTGGTAGACCCATCCCTGCTCTGCGATGGGCACGCCCGCCTGCGCGGCGTCCCGGAGCCGTTCCCGCGCGAGGGTGAGCAGCATGTAGTGGTGGCTGCGGGTCTTCAGCGGTGTCCTGCGCTCACCGTGCTCGAGCACGATTTCCACCGCTTCCTCATCACTGCTCACCGTGAAGCAGAGCCGGATCTCTTCGATGCCGAGCTGCCGATCCTGATCCTCCAGGGTCCTTGGTGTCGTGCCAGGAAGGAACAGGCGCCAGACCGTCCCGCCGACGATGACCTGCTCGCGGTGGCTGACGGACCGGACGCCTTCTGGCATCTCGATGACCCACCGGCCGGTGTTTCGCTGGTAGACCGTCGCCACGGGCTCATCGGCCGTCGGCAGGCCAAGGTAGTCGCTGCCTGTCGTGGTCACGCCGGCCGCACTTCGGGCGAGCAGTGGCGGAGGTCCAAGACGGTGGACCTCCCAGGTCTCGGCCGGGGTTCCGAGGACCAGCACGTCGCCCACCGAGAGAATCGCGGTGCCACCGGGTGCGGCCGGTCGTCCGTTGATGGATGAGCCATTGCGGCTGCCGAGATCCTCGAAGTGCCACCCCTCCCCGTCGAAGGTGAGCCGCGCATGGTGCTGGCTGACGCGCGAATCGGTCAGGATGAGGTCACAGGACTCGTCCCGACCAAGCAGGGAAGGCGTACCGCCGTCGAAGCGGGCCCCATCTCGTCTCCGGAGCAGCATCGCCATGGGTGTGCCCTCGCCGCCGGCGGAAGTGAAACGCCGGCTGGTGACGGTAGCACGCGTCCGTCAACGCGCTGAGGAGTTGAGTGAGGCGATCATCGCAACCAGCGCCACATCGGAATCCGGATCTGGCCAGTGCTCATGGAAGGCTGCGATCGCTGCCGCGGCGTGGTCGGGCGAATCCTTCTCCGTGGCCAGCTGGGCCAACAGGTAGAGGATCTCTGCGAGGTAGACGCCCTGCTCGATGGCCCGCCCGCGGCAGGCGCCCGTCTGGATGACCGCGGCCGCATTCACCAATGCATCGAGGTCTTCGTGCATGGCGGCGACGCGGGCGTCGATCCAGCTCAGGGAGCACAGCCCCGCGAGTGCCGGCCGATGCGTCTGGAGTGCTGCCGCAAGGTCCGCGGTGTTCGCCTCCTGGGTTGCGAGCGCGATTTCGAGTTCGAGGAGTGCAGCCAGCTCCCGGTCCAGGGCGTTCGCGTCAGCCGCCTCTGCGGCAGCGCGGAGGGTCGCGAGGTGGGCCTCACCGCGCCCCGAGGCGCCGGCTCGCACCGCCCGCACCCCGTCATCGTAGGCGAGCTCGGCGTCCCACCTCGCGCGCTGTCGGGCCGTCCCGCCGCCGCCCTGCAGAAGGGCCCGCGCGGTGTCGGTGCGCGCAGCAGAAGCCTCGGGCGAAGCGAGGAGGAGTGCCATGCGACTGGCCCGGACGCTCGTCGTCCGGCGAAACGCGGCGGTCTCGTCGACGGGCATGTTGAGCTTGGCTGTCCAGATCTTCTCGGCCTCCGACGGTGATCCGAGGCCGGCCATCATCTCGCCGTGCTCCAGGAGGAACTGGCGCTGCTCGAAATCCGGGACGGTGTCCGAGAGCGCGACCACCAGATGGTCGATTCGGTCCGCCTCGTTGCCCGCCTGCGCTGCCAGGTTGGCGAGCAGGATGTGGGGTGCGGTGGCATCGGGTTGGAGTCGGACGGCCTGTTGGAGCGCCTCTCTGGCAGCCGACCGCTCGCCGCGGCGGGCGAGGAGCCGGGCCCGGTCGATCTGGATGGCCGCCACGCGGGGGAATGCCGTGAGGCCCTCCTCGAGAAGCGACTGCTGCTGTGAAAGATCCAGCTGGGCCGCCTGCAGTCGGATGCGTAGCAGTGCGAAGATGGCGTGTTGGGGGTGCGTGCGCCGGGCAGTGGTCAGCTCCCGGACCAGGCGTTCGGTGGGGAGCAGGCCGTGCATGGATGCGAGGAAGAGCGCATCGATGAATGGATCTGCATCGCCCTGTCGAACGTCCGACCATGCCGCCAGCCGCGCAGCGACGGCGGGCGTGCCCGGCTGTGCCATCCGCTTGCCGGTCTCCACGTCGGTCGTGTCGGCGAGACGGACCGCGCGCGCTCGACGGCCTTCGCCCGCCGTGTTGGCGGCTGCCCGCTGGAATGCAGCCCGCGCGTCATCCGGGCGCGCAGAGAGGACGTCGAGGACGGCACGCATCGCCAGCGTTTCTGATTCAGCGTCGTGTTCCTCGGCGCGGTCCGCGAGCATGCGCGTGGCGGCCGACAGGTCAGCAGCGAGCAGCGCGACCTCGGCAGGATCTCCATCCGGCGGGTCCGCGGCTGCGCTCTGCGGCTCCGTCGAGGTCTGGGTCTGGGTCTGCGCCAGCACGATGCCGAGCAGCAGTGCGGCCACCCCTGCCGCAAGCGCGGCAGCCCGCCATCGGCGTCTCCCGCCTGATCCCGGGTCGGGCGACACGGTCTCCACCGGACGGGTCTCCACCGGACGGGTCTCCGCCGGGCGCACGGCAGGCGTGGCACCGGCCTCGCCGGGGTGGACCTGGGAGAAGCACGTCTGGAGGCTGCCGTCGGTGGTCTCGGCGCCGTCTTCCATCCCCTGGGGGGTCGTGTAGCTGCGCCAGAGCTGCTGGAGCTTGTCGAGGTCTTGCGGACGAGCGTGGGTGGACGAGGGTGCATCTGCCGGATGCGTCCTCGGACTGCCCGGCTCCTCCCGTGCGGCCTCGAGCGCCGCGCCGAGGGCGGCGGCGTCCGCGTACCGTTCGAGGGGTGCGGCCTGGCATCCACGGCGGATCACATCTGCGATCCGTGGGTCGACTCCGTCCAGGAGGATCTCCCTCGCGTCAGGCTCGTACAGATCCACCGGATCCCTGCCCGTCACGAGTACGAACAGCGTCGCACACAGCGCGTAGATGTCGGATCGGGTCGTCGTCTTGCGGCTGTCGAGGCGCTGCTCTGGCGGCAGGAAGGATGGTGTTCCGCACGTGGCTCCGGTTCGGGTGAGACCACCCTGGGCAGCCGCCACCCGGGCGATGCCGAAGTCCGTGAGCTTGGCACCTGTCGGACCGATCAGCAGGTTGTCCGGCTTGATGTCTCTGTGGATGACACCGTTCTGGTGTGCGTGTTGAAGTGCTTCGGTGATGTCGAGACAGACCGACAGCGCGACGTCCCGTGCGAGAGGGCCCTCGCGGCGGATCCGGTGGTGAAGCGAGCCAGCCGGCAGGTACTCCATGACGATGAAGCTGGTCAGCCCCTCGTGGCCCTGGTCGAACACCCGTACGATGCCAGGATGGTTCAGCTTCGACATGGCGATGGCCTCGGTCCGAAACCGGGCCCGCACGTCCGTTCGCACGCTGAGAGAGGGCTTGAGCACCTTGATGGCGCGGGGTCCCTTCAACACATCGTCATATGCGAGAAAGACCGCGCCCATGCCTCCGGTGCCGATGCAGCGCTGGACGATGTAGCGGTCACCGGCGAGCCGTGGATGTGATGCAGTCATGACGGGCTCCCGGAGATTCGCAGATGCGTTCGCACTGTAGCGCCACCGGGCTGCGGGTCCATTGCGGCGTCTTTCAAGGAACCGGGCGCATCCCTCAAGGGCATGAAATGTCCGTGCAGTGGCTGTCTCCGGTATTCGGGGTCCGTCCAGGCCCACGCTTGCTGGACGGTGTCGACCCGCCGGCTGTCGGAGGCGACGCCTGCCCGAGCGCGAGCGGCCCGGCGCAGGCCTGCGCCGGGCCGTGGTTGGGATGCGGGGCGTTAGAAGCTCCAGCCCATCTGCATCGTTCCGCGGGTCGCGACCGGCCCCATCCCTGCGGGCGGGCCACCGTCGAGCGCAGGGACCTTGAAGTCCTGCTCATCTGCGAAGACGGCCCGGTATCCGAGCCCCCAGTCGAAGGAGAAGGTGAAGCCCTTCATGCCCGCGACCTTGTAGCCGAGGCTTGGGATCACCTCGAGGGTCTGGTAGCTGCCCAGCCCCGCGTCACCGAGAGAGCCTGCGTAGTGGTCGTATGCGGCGTCCGCGCTCGCGAACCAGCCTCGGTTGAAGTGCTTGAAGTGCCTCGTGTAGGACGCATTGACACCGAGGTTGCGCACCGTGAGCTTCGCGTCGTCGCTCAGGGCCGAGTTGACGAGCCGCCGCATGAGGTTGTTCTCGTTGCCGACGGTCAAGCCTGCGCTGTAGCTGGTCTTGTCGGAGATTGGCCGCTGGTATTCCAGCGCGAGCCGGGGCTCAAGGATGGGGAGGACCTCGACCAGAATGGCGTTCTCGTGGTCCGAGATCGGACGCTCCTTTGCCTGGGCGTCACCACTTCCGATCAGCGCGAGTGCGAGAAGAGAGAGCATTGGATTTCCTTGTGTGAGGGGACGGTGAAGCTCGGGGTCGAGCGAACAGCGGGTCCACGTACCGAACGCCGTGTCCAGCACAGGCGCGGCCGGAGATGGCTGCTGCAAGTGCCATGACAGGAGTACCGGTGTGCCGGCCCACTGGCCCTTTCAGCGTCTTTCACGAACGCCTGGTGCTGCCTGCTCGTCGCCGGATGACCGGAAGCATCCGGGGCAGTGAGATAGACAAGCGGGACGCCCTCCCCATGCCTGGAGTGTCCATGCGTGCCATGCTTCCCCTTGTCCTGGCCGTCCTCCCTTCCTGCCGGGATGGCGTCCTGACGACCATCCAGCTCGACGGCGAAGCGACCACCCGCATCGAGGGCGCGACGATCCTCGAGACGCTGGCGGGTGATCTCGGTTTCGAATCGTTCATCTCGATGAATCTCGTGGAGTCCGAGGAGTTGGAGAACCAGGGCGTCGAACCCGGGGACATCAGGAATGCCCGACTCGCGGGATTCGAACTGGAGGCGGTCTCGCCGCAGGACGCCGACCTTTCCTTCATCGATGACATGCTCATCTTCGTGTCGTCCCCGGATCTTGCGGAGCAGCCCATCGCGGGAGCTGATGCCTTCCCCGAAGGCGCGACGCGTGTGGCCTTTGAGGTCGAAGATGTCGACCTGACCGACTACATCGTGAGCGAGTCGCTGACCATCGGTACGGACGTGACCGGTCGTCGCCCGGAAGAGGCGACCGAGGTGCAGGCCCGCTACCGCATCGAGGTCGGCGTCACACTCCAGGGTGTGAAGAACGCCCGATAGCAGGGTGATGCGGACCGATGCAGTTCGAGCACGCGCCGTCCGGGCCCGCCGCCCGGAGATGGTCGGGCCCAGCCTGAATCCGCGTTCTCAGCCGGGCGCGAGGGCGGCGAAGGTCGACCACACCTCACGCATCAGCGCAAGATTGTGTCCGATGGTGGCCGCGAGCGGGCCGGTGTCCCGGGGCGGGCCGCCGAGATCGACGCCGGTCCGGACCCGCAGCTGCCCATCCTCATCCAGCTCGAGAGCGCCGATGTTGAGCTGGGAATTGAGCTGCGCCAGGACGTCGACCGCCTGGGGCCGCAGGGCTGGATCCAGGGGTCGCGGGAACGCGGAGTAGATGGTGCACAGGCCCACGTCTGGATCCATCATTGCCACCATCGTCCAGCTGCCGGATGCATCCTCGACGCGGGCTCGGAGGGCCGTGTCGCGGAAGGGGATGGGTGTGAGTCCGTGGAGCCGCATCGCATCGGCGACCGCCGCATCCAGCCGGAGCGCGGTGGGATCCGCAGCCGGTGCGGTGCCGTAGGCGGTGGTAAACCCGGTCTCGACCTCGACAGCGCCGGTGAGGGAATCGGATGGCGGCAGCAACGGCTGGGTCGCGGTACGCAGGCGCCAGTGTTCGGTCTGCAGGGCGGAGCCGCCGGACGTCCGCAGAGCCTGGGCGAGTCGCCTGTCCGGGTCGGGCCCCGCACAGAGCTCTTTCACGAGGGCCGGATGCATGTCGAGAACGACCACGACGGGCCGGGCTCCGTCGATGGCATCTGTCTCTGGAGGAAGGATGGCCGGATGGGAGCCGAAGAGCTGGTGTGCCAGCAGGCGGGACCAGGCGTCGGGTGCCAGCTGCAGGCGGACCGCCACGCCATCCGGACTTTGGCGCAGGCCGAGGACCACGGCTCGGAGAGGCGGACCGGTCGGCGGCGTGAAGGAGACGGCTCCCTGGAATACCGGTTCGGGCACGGGCCCCTCCTGTTCGTCTGCCGGCGTGGGGGTGGCTACCACTCCGGCGGGGGCGGCCCGTCTGCGGCGTCTGCACCGGCCGCCATCGCGTCTGCCGCTCCGTCGTCCCAGGGCGCCGCAGGGGGCATGTCATCCAGGCCGACGTTGCCCTGGTACTCGTGAGGGATGGGCTCGGGCTCCTCGCTGCGCCACCCATCGCCTTCGCGGCCTGCACTCCGGGTGTCGTCGCCGCCGTATGGGTTCCCCCGGGCGCTCCCTCCGCGGGGTTCCGCTCCCCGTTCGTCCTCTTCCGGGGGCAGCGGCTGTGCGGCGCGTGCGTCGAGCCAGACTGCATCATCCCGACCATCTCCGTCGTCGGGGTTCACACCCAGTCGTTGACCGGGTCCGTGCCGGTTCTGTCCCGTCCAGAAGACGGTGCCGCTGCCTTCGCGGCCCTGGAGCCGGAACCGGATGCGGTCGCCGCGTTCGAACGTCGGGCCTTCGGGCACGGCCGCGTCGGTGGGTTCGACCGATGCACTGTCAATCCAGTGCGTCTCGCCGTCGTCGCCGCGCAATCCGAGCCGCTCACCGGGGCCGTACTTGTTCGGTCCCTTCCAGAACA
>JAYYRS010000511.1:0-4693 GCA_036126975.1 Myxococcota bacterium | reverse complement strand
TGCGGGTGGCCATTCCCCTCGTCGGCAGCAAGATCGAGAGTGGTATCGGTAGAGAACTGCAGGCCGGCTACGAGAAAGCTGCGGAGCTCACCAGACGCTGGCTCAAGGAGAACCGCTGATGCTCGCCTCCCTGCTTCCGCTCGCACTCAGCGCTTCTGCGTCCGCCGGCTACGGCGACGTCGACGCAACCGGGTACCCGAGCTGGGCAGAGCGTTCGGTCCACCTCTGGACCAACGCGGCGCGCGTCGATCCGGAAGCGTTCGACGATGAATACCGCCAGGCCTACGAGCCGTGCAGCTTCGCCGACTTCACGGCGGATGAACAGACCCCGAAGCCCCCCATCTACTACGACCGGGCGCTCAACGACGCCGCCCGTTTCCACTCACAGGACATGGTCGACAACGACTGGTTCGCGCACGAGTCCTCGGACGGAACGAGCTTTGGCGACCGCATGGCCCGGTACTACGACAGCGGGTACATCGGCGAGAACATCGCATATGGCTACCCGTCGCCATTCAGCGCCATGTTCCATGGATGGATGTGCAGCGAGGGACACCGTGCCAACATCATGACCGCAGGCTGGACCGAACTGGGTACCGGCGTTGTCGGCACGCACTACACCCAGGACTTCGGGGGTGGGACCCCGGACTCCGACGGGGCGGTCGCCATGGGCGTGCACGAGCCAGCGAGCGCCAACGACACCGCGACCTTCTACGCCGACTGGCTCGACAGCGACGCCCCGACCTACCTGCGCGTCGTCATCGACGGGCGGCCCTCCGCGCTTGGCCTCGAATACGGCGTGGACACCCAGGGCGTGTTTGCAGCCGAGGTGGAGGTCGAACCCGGTGACTGCCACGCCTACTACTTTGCGTGGGAGACCGCTGACGGCGCCACCGGCACCTTCCCGGAGACCGGAAGCTACACCTACGGCGCCAACTGCACCGACGGCATCGGCTGGACCGACGAGCAGGCCGGTGATGCAGCGGGAGGAGCGTCCGGCGCAGGCAGCCTCGACACCGATGACATCCGGCTCATCGGCTGCACGAGCGCACCGGGACGCCCCGGGCCCATCGGCGCTCTCGCGCTGCTTGGCGTGATGGTGCTCGGGCGACGCCGCGTCTGAACTGCGCACCGCAGGACACGCGGCGGGCGCTCCGAAAGCCTGCTGTTGGTGGGAAGGATCGACGCAGCGCCTGTTGACGGGATACCATTTGCTGGATTCATCCCCGCGTCCCCTCCCCCGGGGGACCCCCACCTGGGGAGACGAACAGCACGACCGCTGCCGCCTCCCTGTTCCTTCCGCCCCCGCCTCGGAAACACCATGTCCCGCCGCCTGGCCACCGCGCTTGCCGCAGCGGCGCTCCTCGCAGCGCCTTCCACCGCCCTCGCCAAGGACCTCCGTGGTCGGATTGGTGCCGGCTTCAACACCGGCTTCGGCCAGGTCAATGCCTTGTCCGTGCGCTGGGGCGTCCCCACGCCCGACCCGGCCATCAACGTGCAGACCGAGTTCGACCTCGGCTTTGAGACCTACCAGGACACCGACTCCGCGCTGTTCGTGGGCGGTCGGATCCTGTACGGCGTCGTCGCGGAAGACAACATGAACCTCTATGTCGGCGCAGGCGCCGGCTACATCGGCTACGCCGGCGAGAGCCTCGTGCGACTGCAGCCGGCCGCATCCGTGGACTTCTTCCTGTTCGGACTCGAGAACCTCGCGCTGAACGCAAACTGGGGCCTGAACCTCGACGCGGGGCAGGCCACGGGGCTGGCGACGACTGCGGGCCTCGGCGCCGGGCTGCATTACTTCTTCTAGGCACCCGCCCTCGCCCGTCCTCTCCCCGGCTCCCATGCGCCGCCTCGTCTCCACCCTGGCCCTCGCCACGCTGCTTGCCGGCGTGCCTGGGATTGGTCGCGCCGCGAGTTTCGATCCGGACCTGACGTGGCGGACGATGGATACGCCGCACTTCCACATCACCTTCCACGGTGGTCTGGAACAGATCGCCGAAGAGACCGCGCTTGTCGCTGAGGACATCTGGGCAGAGCTGACCGAGGAGCTGCAGCACGACCCGGCGCGCAGGACCGAGGTCGTGCTGGTGGACAACACCGACAGCGCCAACGGGTATGCCATGACGCTGCCCGTGAACACCATCGTGATCTACGTGACGGCGCCGACCGAGGGCTCCACTCTCGACAACTACGAGGACTGGAACGACGCCATCCTCACCCACGAATACACGCATATCCTGCACATCGACACGGTGGAGGGGCTGCCCCGGCTCCTTCGCCGAGTGCTCGGCCGCGTGGTGAGCGTGAACCGGGTCTCTCCCGGCTGGATCGTCGAGGGCCACGCCACGCTGCAGGAGACGCGACACACCCCCGGAGGCCGCGGTCGCTCCACGCTGGTCGACATGATCAAGCGAATGAGCGTGCTCGAGGACGCATTTCCGCCCCTGGGCAACCTCGACGGATGGCAGGGCGCATGGCCATCCGGAAACCTCCGGTATCTCTTCGGACAGGACTTCCAGCAGTACGTGGCCGATACCAAGGGAGAGAAGGTCTGGACGGACTTCTTCCATACCTATGGTGGCTGGGTGCCCTGGGTGCTCCCCGAGAAGCGGGTGTTCGGAGAGCGTCTGCTCCCGATGTACTACGACTGGCGGGTTCATCTTGAGGCCCGCTACGCGGCGCAGCGGGAAAGGGTGGAGGCAGACGGGCTGACGGAGTTCCGGCTTCTAAGCGACGGTGTCGACGTGTGTGCAGCGCCGACATTCAGCCCGGACGGTCGACGGCTCGTGTGGGCCTGCTCGGACCCTGCGACCGGGTCGGGAATCATCGTGGCCAACGGCGACGGTACCGACGCGACGGAGGTGATGGACCAGCGGTTCGGTTCGGACTTCGCGTGGCGGGCTGACTCGGAGGCCTTCGCCTTCTCGTCTCTGCATGTCGTGGATCGGTTCAACGCGTACCACGACGTCTATCTGTGGACGATGGGCGAGGGGCTGCGTGCCCTCACGAGCGGAGAGCGTGCACGGAACCCGGCCTTCTCACCGGACGGGCGCGAGCTGCTGGTCGTGAAGAACAAGGCCCAGAACAACGATCTCGCGCGGATCACCATCGACGGGGCCGTCACACCTCTCAGCGCGAATACCGACCACACGCAGCTGAGCACGCCGCGCTTCAGCCCGGACGGCAGGCACATCGCCGTCAGCCTCTGGCGGGGCGGACAGCGAGACATCTGGGTCCTCGACGCCGAGGGTGCGCCCGTTCGCCGCGTCACCGCGGACCTCGCCAACGAGCAGGATCCATGGTGGTCCCCGGACGGACGACGCCTGTACTTCAGCTCCGACCGGTCCGGCATCTACAACATCTACGCCGTCGACCTCGAAACCGAGCGGCTCTGGCAGGTCACCAACATACTGGGCGGTGCCTTCGCGCCATCCACCAACGCCGACGAGACCCAGATGGTCTTCGAGTCGTACTCGGCAACGGGTTTCGACATCGCCATGATGCCCCTCCACCCGGACACATGGATCGACAGAGGCCGGCTGTCCCGACCGCTGAGCGCGGCCGCGCCGCTGCGGGAAGCAATCCCTCCGGACGGTTTCGAGCCCGTCGCCGCCCGGACATGGGAGCCCGCCGTCCCCGTCGAGGGCGACATGGGTCCCTGGTGGCGGTTCTGGACGCCCCGCACCGAGCGCGACCGGACGATGACACCGGCGGCAGCCGCGCTCATCGATCCGTTTCCTCGACCCGGGCTCGACGGCATCGGTGCGCCGATGGGGCCCCTCGGCGCCGACCTGGGACTCCCCCCGCTGCCCGGCCAGGGAGAGTTCGCACCCGATACGCCCGACGGCGGGGTCGACGTCGATGACCCCAGCAATGCGGACGTCGCGGCACCCGAGGAGCAGGACTACGACTTCACCTTCCCGGTGCGCCGTTACGACCCTCTCCCGAGCCTGCTCCCGCCCCGCTACGTCATGCCCTACGGGAGCTTCACCGCACTCGGGCTCCGCGGCGGCTTGTCGACCGGCGGGACGGACGTCATGCGCCACTGGTCCTACGGAGCGAGCATCGGCCAGCGGCTCGTCCGCGACGAGGTCGACCCGACCCGGAGCTATCACACGGACCTCGGCTTCACCGAGTGGAGCGCAGGCCTCGCCTACAACCGGCTGGTGCCCGTCTTCTCCGTGGGCCTCAGCCGCTTCAACACGCCGTACGGAAGCGTCTACGTGGCCAACACCCCGGGTGAATCCGGAGGCGCATGGATTCCGAGCATCGAAACGACGAGCCAGCGCTACTGGGACCGACGGGTCAACGCGTACGCCCAGGTGTCCTATCCGCTCACCCAGTACCAGAGCGTCTTCGGACGTTGGTCGGGTCTGCAGCGCAGCCCCCTCGAGGCGCTACCGGCAGGCACCTACGAGCCGTTTCTTCCCAGTCGGGGATTCTTTTCCAGCATCGGTGGTGGCTGGAGCCATGTCAGAGGCCGTGCATACAGCCGTTCCATCTCTCCCGAGGAGTCTCGCGTACTCATCCTGAGCGGCCAGCTCACCCACCCCTGGCTGGGCGCGAGCCACAAGGTGGTGGATGAGGCAGGCGTCGAGGTCAATGCACCCTTCACGCGACTGCAGGCCACCGCGGAGTGGCGTCAGTATGAGACCGCGCCATGGGCAGACAACCACGTCATTGCCTGGAA
>JAYYRS010000510.1:0-3705 GCA_036126975.1 Myxococcota bacterium | reverse complement strand
CCCCGCCACGTCCGGACGAACAAGGCGTGCGAGGGCGGCTCCCAGGGAAGGAGGTCGTAGTGATCCGCGCGGCTGTGACCGGGGAGCGTGCGGGCGGCGACCCCGCCGTAGAAATGGATCAGCGCGGCCTCCTGGTACCGCGACGTGACCACGTGCTCGATGTCCCACGCGCGAACGCTCTCGCCCAGCACCCGGCCGCCGGAGAGCCGGTCCCGGGGATCGACGGGCAGGTCGACGAGCGGCATCCAGGCGGTGTGGACCAGCAGGAATGCGCTGACGACCAGGTTCAGGCCGGCTCCGATCGCCAGTGCCCGGGTCCAGGCTCCGCTGCACCGTGCCAGTCCGACCACGAGCCCCACCGTGGCAGGGGCTGCCCAGTTGGCCTCACCGCCGACCATCGTGGCCAGGAGCACCAGGGGAACGCTGCTCCACCACGCGAGCCGGGCCACGGGATCTGCCGTCCGCCAGGAGCGCACTGCCCACACCATCCCCGTGATGAACAGGATCGGACCCGCCAGCCCGAACTGCGCGGCCAGGAACCCCAGGCGATCGGCACCTGCCGCGACATGGTCGAGCTGGAAGCGCCAGCTGGCACCGTCATGGGCGATGTTCCAGGCCGCGTTCGGTGCGTAGACCAGGGCGGCGATGGCGGCGGCAAGCCAGGGACCGGGGCGGCGCCAGGCCCGTGGACCTGCGCCGAGCACGAGGAGTGGCAGCAGCAGGACTCCGGTGTACTTGGACAGCATCGCGAGGCCTGCGGCGATGCCCACGAGGGGCCACCATCGCCGAGCTGCCGCCCACAGGCCGAGCGTCCATGCAGCCACCAGCGGGACATCGGGCGTCGCCAGGACGCCACCCAGCGCGGTGAGGGGGAGGGTCGTGAGCGCCAGCGCCGCGACGCCACGCTGCCGGCTGAGATCCACGGCTGCAATGCCGGTCGCAAATCCCAGCAGTGCGCAGCCAATCCGAACACCAAGCTCGGTGTCTCCGAGCAGTGCCGTCCCGCCACGAATCACGGCCGCGATGCCCGGTGGGTGGTCGAAATAGCCCCATGCGAGGGCCTGCGACCACACCCAGTAGTAGGCCTCGTCCTCCGCCAGCTCGAGGGTGTCCCCCACCGCAAGTCGGACCAGGAGGCCCACCAGGAGAACCAGCAGCGCCGGCCACCAGGGACGCGCCGCTGGCGCCTTCGGACCGGACGCAATCGCCGCACGGACGGCGTCCGCGGCGCGCACCGAAGCACCGCCCCCGCCGAGTGCCCGCCGGATGCCGGTGGGTTGGACTGCAGGCAGCGCGAGCAGGGATGCGGCGAGGACCGACGGATCAAGGACCTGTCGATGCTCGGGCACGACCTCACGCCCCGCGATGATGTTCGGCAGCGCGAGGTGCCGGATGCCCGACACCATCTGCTGCCCGATGGCCCAGGTGAGGGAACCCACGCGATGTGCCACGACCTGGGGGATGCCGAGGAGGGCGAGCTCGAGCGTGCTCGTACCGCTCTTCGTCAACACGGCCCGGCAGGTCCGGAGCTGCGCGGTGCCCGGCGCGACCCGTTCGACATACGGCGGCAGCGGGCCGGCCGTCTCGGCCAGTTCAGGACGGAGCGGAAGCACGAAGCGGGCACGGGGCCGCGCGGCATGCACTTCGGCCGCGGCCTGCAGGAACACGGGCAGGTGCCGCGCCAGCTCCGCAGGGCGGGAAGCGGGAAGGAGACCGAAGCAGTCTGCGTCGACCGCGGCAGGGTCCCGCTCGAGCAGGAGGTCCGCGCTGGGATGCCCCACCCACGACACCGTGCAGCGATGTCGCGCCGCCGCGACCGCGTAGAGCGGTGGCTCGAATCGGAAGAGGCACAGCAGGGCATCGTGGTCGGCACAGATGTCGTCGACCCTGCCGGGCCGCCACGCCCACACCTGTGGACTCACGTAGCCAATGACCGGCACGCCCTGGTTGCGCGCGGCCCGGATCACCGGACCGTGGAAGTCAGGCGCATCGACGCAGATCAGTGCGTCGGCACCGTCCAGGGCGCCGACGAGCGCGCGGCGAGCCGCCAGGATGGCCGGCAGCCGTTGGAGAACCGGTCCCAGACCCATCGCGGCGATGTCCTCGACCCGAGCGACGGAATCGATCCCGGCAGCGTCGAGTGCGCGACCCGCGATGCCCTTCGCCCGCACGGGCCCCTGGACGCGCAGCGCGCTGAGCAGAGAGGCGGCGAGGCGGTCGCCCGAGGGCTCCGCGACGGAGAACACGATGTTGGTCATCCTGGCCGGCGTATCGCGGCGGGCGAGCGCTGGGCCGCCTGGGCTACATTCCGGCCGGACCCTGGAGGATCCATGCAGGAACCCTCGGATCCCGTCGTCGAGGCCGCCTCCGTCTGCCCTGTGGTGCAGGCGGCCGGCGGGCTCCACCGTGGCGGCAGGTGAGGCCCGCCCCGGCCGGAGCGGTGCCGGGCGTGGACCCGTGGGCGGTGGTGCTCGCGGCAACCCTGCCGTTGGTGCTGCTCTGGCCGCTGCCCGTCGCCTGGCCGGATGCGCTGCTGTCCGACCCCTCGGGCGAGGCAGCGCGCCACGTGTGGGCATGGTGGGCGGCCCTCGAGGAGGGCCAGGCCTTCGGAGGGCGGACCCGACTGCTCGCGTCGCCAGACGGGGCGTGGGCACCGGTCATCGACCCGCTGCATCTGCTCCTTGCTGCGGGTCCCATGTGGCTGGCCGGACCGGGCGCCGGGCTTGCGGTCGTGCTCTGGTCCGGCCTTGCCGTGGCGGGTTTCGCTGGAGCGTTGCTGGTTCGGGAGACCGGCCTCGATGGACCGGGACAGCGGGTCGGAGCCGCGCTCGGGGCAGCCGTTCCCGGCCTGCTGGGAATTGCTGTCGACGGAATCACGGAGGGTCTCGGTGCGGGATGGGTCGGTCTGCAGCTGGCGCTGCTGCTCGGCGTGGCAAGGGACGCCCGACCGCGGCGGATCGCGTGGCTGTCGGCGTCGCTGGTTGCCGCTGTGCATGCCGGCCCCTACAACGGGGTCTGGTGCGGGCTGATCGACGGGCTCGTGGGGCTGTTCCTGCTTCGCAGGACCCGTGCCCATGTGCTGCCCGGGGTCGTTGCCCTGCTCGCGAGTGCTCCCTTTCTGGGGGTGGTGCTCGCGCAGGATGCCGACCAGCCTGGCGGCGCACTTCGCACCCTGCCGGTTCCTCCCCCGCTCGCAGATCCCTGGCGCGGCGCATGGCGAGATGGTGCAGACCTGCTCGACCTGTTCCTGCCCGCGCCGCTGACGGGCCAGGCGCCGGTCGCGGCCACGGCCTACCTGGGAGCCGGAGCGCTCCTCCTGGCGGTGCTCGGCGCATGGCGCTGGCATCGGGCCGGCGGCCGCCCGCTCCCCTGGATCTGCGGTGGGCTCGCGTTTGCGGTTCTCGCGCTGGGCCCCTTCCTCGTTGTCAGTGGGGAGGTCGTCGAACCTGGCGGACATCGGCTCGCATTGCCGGCTGGGGTGCTTGAGCGGTTGCCCCCGTTCGATCGCATCACCCGCTGGTACCGCGCCGGCGCAGTCGCAGTCCTGATGCTCGCGCCACTGGTGGCGCGTGCCCTGCCGCGACGGGCCTGGCCGGTCGCAGCGCTCGTCGTCATGCTGGATGCGCGTCTGATGTCCCCCGTGCCGACCACATTGCCGGTCCGCGTCCTTCCAGACGAGAGCCCGCTCGTGGGTCTCGCTGGGCC
>JAYYRS010000509.1:0-12170 GCA_036126975.1 Myxococcota bacterium | reverse complement strand
CATAGGGGCCGACCCGGTACCGGACGAGGCGCAGCGTCGGGTGCCCCACCGCCGCGGTCATCCGGCGGACCTGGCGGTTCATGCCCTCGGTGATGACCAGCTCCAGCCAGCAGTCCGGGACGGACTTGCGGAACCGCACCGGAGGGTTCCGGTCCCACAGGCCCGGGGGCGCCGGGATCCGGCGGACCCGGGCCGGCCGCGTCCGCCCGCCCTTGATCGCCACCCCGGACCGGAGCCGGTCGAGGGCCGCGCCGTCCGGGATCCGCTCGACCTGCACCCAGTAGCCCTTCTCCTTGACGTACCGCGGATGCGCGAGCCGGTCCTGCACCCGCCCGTCATCGGTGAGGACCACGAGACCCTCGCTGTCCCGGTCGAGTCGGCCGGCCGGGGAGACCCCGGCCCCGTCGACATGGTCGGCGAGCGTGGCCCGCCCGGCGGCGTCCGTGAACTGGCACAGCACGCCGAAAGGCTTGTTCAACAGCAGGACCCGGGCGATTCAGGCCCCCAGGAGCGTTCGGAGTGCGGCCGCCACGCGGGGCAGGGAGGCCACCAGCGCATGGCCGTCATCGACCTCCTCCAGGGTGGCGGGGGCCCCCGCGGAGCGCGCGATGTAGTCCCGGCTCGCCTGCACGGGCACGACGGGGTCTCCGACCCCATGGATGATGTGCACCGGCAGCCCAGGGGGCGCCCGCAGCGCATCGGCGGCCGTGACCGGAGGCTCGGCGTAGTGCAGCGCGGGCGCCAGGAGCAGCACCCCCCGGAAGCGTTCGGGGTGTGCCGCGGCGAGCCAGGCGCTGGCGAGGCCGCCGTAGCTGGAGCCGGCGAGCACCGGCCGCTGGCCTGCGAGCCGGTCGCTCTCCGCGAGCAGGCCCTCGATCCGCCCCGCGAGCGGGAGGTTCCGCCCGTCAGGCGCGGTGATCTCGAACCCCATGGCGCGCAGGCCGGTCACCTTTGCACCGTTGGGGGAGCCTTCCAGCCCGTGCGCCCATAGGATCATGCCGTCCTCCTTGGAGGCTCCCCCTATCGCCCCGGGACGACGTGGCCGATTCCCCTCGCCTTCCGCCCGGACTCGTGCTCGCGGTCGCGGTCGTGGCCATCTCCTCTGCGGCCGTCCTGTTCCGGATGGCGGAGGGCGTCCACCCCATCGCCGCGGCCTTCTGGCGGACCGGGTCCGTCGGGCTGCTGCTCGCGCCCGCACTCCGGACCGGCGGCCTCCGGTCGCTCCAGCGGCGCGACGGCCTGCTGATGGCCCTCGCCGGGGCCTTCCTGGCGCTGCACTTCTGGGCCTGGCTCGAGTCGCTCCAGCACACCACGGTGCTCCGATCCACCCTGCTGGTGTGCCTCACCCCCGTGTGGGCGGGTCTGCTGGAGTGGCTGCTGCTCCAGGAGAGACCCAGCAGCCGTACGTTCCTGGGCATCGGGGTGGCCCTGGTCGGCGTCGGTCTGATGAGCCTGCCCGGCGCGCAGCCCGGCGGGGGCTCGCTGCTGGGCGACGGCCTCGCCGTGGCGGGGGGCGTGCTGTCGGCGTCCTACCTGCTCGTCGGTCGCTCCGTGCGGCAGCGGGTCGGGATCGGTCCGTACGGGAGCCTCGTGTGCCTCGCGACGGCGGCGTGGCTGCTGCCGGCATCGTTCGCGATGGGGATCCCCCTATCCGGGTTCACGACCGCGGCCTGTCTGGCCCTGGCGGGCCTCACGCTTGGTCCCCAGCTGCTCGGGCACATCGGCCTGAACTACGCGGTGGGCTACCTGCCCGCGGCGGTCGTGACCGCGGCCGTGCTCCTGGAGCCGGTCGGTGCTGCGGTGCTGGGCGCCGTCTTCCTCGGAGAGGTGCCCGGACCCCTGGAGATAGCCGGCGCGGTCGTCGTGCTCGCCGGGGTCGGGCTCGCCACCCTCCAGCCCCGGCCCGGCGCCGCGGCCTGACGCCGCGGCCCGGCGCCCGGTCCGGAGGCCGCGGTCAAGGCTTCGCGGGATCCGCGGGCGGGTCTTCCGGCGGGACGTACCAGGTCCACTGGAGCGCCACCTGCCTGCGTTCGGCGAGGCCGTTCGCGAAGGTGCCCAGCACGGCGCAGGAGGCCGAGGTGACGGCCTCGTTCCGCGGCAGCGGCACGACGTGGACCGTGCCGGCGGCCACGGCCCCCGTGCTGACCGACACCGTCTCGTCGCCGGTGATGCACTCCACCGCAAACGCCGTCGGCCGGTCGGCCGCACTCAGGAGCACGGCCGGCGTGGACGAGGGGCCCACCGGGTCGCGCGCCTTGACCGTGATGACGCCCGATACGGCGGGGATTCCCCCCGCGAAGGCTGCGGACAGCAGGAACAGAAGAGGGTTCATGCCTTCACTGTACCCCGCACGGCGGGCATCGCCTCGACGGGCCCCCCGGCCTCCGGTAGGGCGTGGCATGCGGCCACCGCCGCGGAGGACCATGTCCGAGCCCGACCGCCTCGAGATCTCCCTTGCCCCCAGCCTCGCCGAGGTCGACGCAGCGGAGTGGGACGCGCTGGTGCACCCCGACGACCCCTTCTGCACCTGGGACTTCCTGCGCCTGCTGGAGACCAGCGGCAGCGCCTGCGCCGACACCGGGTGGCAGCCCGCGCACCCGCTGGTCCATCAGGCGGGCCGGCTCATCGGCGCGGCGCCCGCCTACTTGAAGGGCCACTCCTACGGGGAATACATCTTCGACTGGGGATGGGCCCAGGCCGCCGAGCGCGCCCAGCTTCCGTACTACCCCAAGGTCCTCTCGGCGGTTCCGTTCACGCCTGCCACCGGTCGCCGCCTGCTCTGTCATCCGGAGGCGGACCGGACCGGGACCGAACCCGCGGTGTGGGCCGGCCTGCGCCACCTCGCCGACGCCGCGGACGCCAGCAGCGTGCACGTGCTCTTCCTCACCGAGGCGGAGAAGGCGACCATCGCGGCCTGCGACGCGGGCGCCATCTCCCGGCTCACCCACCAGTTCCACTGGACCAACGCCGGCTACGAACACTGGGATGAGTGGGTCTCCGGCTTTCGCGCCAAGGTCCGGAAGGAGACGCGGCGCGAACGATGCGCCCCCGACAAGCTGGGCGTGGAGGTCCGCGTGGTGCCCGGCGACCAGCTGGAGGACGCCGACTGGACGGCGTTGGAGGACTTCTATCGGGCCACCATCGACAAGAAGTGGAGCCACCACTACCTCACGGAGGCGTGGTTCGCGGAGGCGCGCACCGCGCTGAAGCGTCTGGCCATGGGAATCCTCGCCGTGGACGCCCGCGGCCGACGCGTGGCAGGCGCGCTGTGCTTCCAGCGGGGCCGGCATCTCTATGGCCGCTACTGGGGCTGCCGGCCAGGCTACGAGAAGCTGCACTTCGAGGTCTGCTACCACCGGCCCATCGCGCTGTGCATCGAGCGGGGCTGGACGCGGTTCGAGGCGGGAGCCCAGGGGATGCACAAGCTCCGCCGGGGCCTGATGCCGTCGGGCACCCACTCGCTGCACTGGCTCCGGCACGACGGGCTCGCGGGCGCAATCCGGGACTTCTGCGCCCGCGAAGGCGCCCAGAACCAACGCCAGATGGCGGCCATGAACCAGCATGGCCCGTTCCGGCGCGGCGAGCGGGGCGGCTGAGGTGGCGCGGATGCGGCCCGGCGTTCGCACGCCCGCAGACGCGGCGCGGTGGTTGCTTGGCGCGGCGAAGGCGGTCGACCGCGGCGCCGTGTTCCCTGCCGCCGGCCGCAGCGCGCCGCGGGAGGCACCCGACGGAAGCGACGACCCGTGGCCCCTGCTCGATCCCCTGTCTCGGGTGCTCACCGAGTATCGGCAGATCGTCACCAGCACGCACCGGGTCCGGATCCCCGACCTGACGGAGCCCCTCACGCTGCTGCAGGTCTCGGATGCGCACCTGCGCTGGCCGGGGCGGCACCTCGACGCCATCTGCCACGCCCTCCGGAACGCCCGGGCCGACGCGGTCCTGCTCACCGGCGACACCATCACCGGAGGCTGGAAGCGCGCCGTCGCGGACCAGCTGCTCGATGCGCTCCCCGAGACCCGCTTCGGCACCTTCTCGGTGACGGGCAACTGGGAGCGGATCTATGACGCGCCCCTCACCCCCTGGTGGGCCTACCTCGCGGACCGCGGCGTCCGCGTACTGGACAACGCGCACGCCGACCTGGGGCCCCTGACCCTGGCGGGCGTGGACGATCTCTGCACCGGAGACTGCGACCCGGCGCGGGCGCTGGCGGGTGCACCCACGGGCCGGCCCATCGTCGTGATGGCCCACTCTCCGCAGACGTTCGACCAGCTGCGCCTGCCCGGCGTCCGGCTCGTGGTGTCCGGTCACAGCCATGGCGGGCAGGTCCGCCTGCCGGGACTCGGTGCGCCCTGGTTGCCCAAGGGCACCGGCGACTACGCGATCGGATGGTACGCGGCGGAGGGCGTCCACCTGTTCGTGAGCCGCGGCCTGGGATGGTCGCTGCTCCCGGTCCGCTGGCGCTGCCCGCCGGAGCTGGCCCGGCTGGCGCTCCTCCCGGCGTGACCGGCGCCCCCACTGGGCTCAGGACCCGCGCTTCCCCTCCTCCTCGATCCAGCGCAGGCAGCGTCCGACGACACCGAATGTCGCGAGTGGCAGCTCCCCCGTCCGCGGCGGCGCGTCGTCCGCGTACACCTTCCAGGAGAGACCGGCTCCGGCCCGGATGGCGTCCATGTTGCCCGTGTGCAGCCGCACCCAGATCCGCAGGAAGAAGACCTCCTGGGTCGGGAAGAGGGGCACCGGGTGGTACCGGAAGAACGCGACCTCGCCGGGCGTCTGGGTGTAGTGGACGTCCGGCAGCTCCAGGTTCCGGCGCCGGACCTCCTTCCCGAGCAGCGGCCGCGGCACGATCATCTCCGCACCCACATGCTGCGCGAGAGAGCGGCCATCGTTCCGCAGGAACGCCCGGAAGCTGATGAGCGCGCGGGGCCCCCGCCGATCCGACCGGTCGAGCTCGGGCTCTCCGTAGGGGCCGAGGCGTGCCAGGTCGACCTCGGGATGCCGCGTCCGGCGGAGCACGTCCTGGATGTGCACGTGGCCCATCGGGCGGCTCTTGCCCGCGATGCGGAGGTAGTAGCGGAGGTCGAGCGCCTGGTGAGGTGCCTCGTCGCTGGGCGGCACCTCGATGACATACACCCCATGGTCGGCCGCGAGCGCCGACCCCGCCGCCCCACTCCCCCGGACCTCGAACACGTTGAACCGCGACAGCTTCGGCGAGAGCAGCCCCGGAATGATGTCCTCCAGCCACTCGCGCGTCCCGTTCGGGCGGAGCAGCACGGGCACGCCCCCATCGATGCGGCCCTCGTCATCCAGGCCGATCACGACCCGTCCGCCCGCACCGTTGGCAAAGGCGGAGAGCTGCTTGGACAGGCCGTACTGGAAGCTGGGCGCGATCTGCTCCCCGTCAAAGAGGTACCGGGCGCCCTTGAATTCCTGGAAGTCGTGCTCGTATGGCCCCAGCTCGGTCAGCCGCGACTCGGTCCACGGGTCCTGGCTGGGCCGGAACATGCCGCCATCCTACCCGGACGCAGGCACCGCACCCCGGACCCGAGCCGGCCGGCTCAGCCCTTGGACCACGGGAACCGGCCCTTCGTGGGAGGCGGCGGGCTGGCGGCACCCGCGGCCGGGCTGCTCCGCATCGGGCCCGTGTAGGGCGGGGCGCCCCCTCCACCCGAGGGCGGCGCTGCGATCGCGCGCGGATTCGACAGGTATCGCTGCGCCGATTCGAAGCTGATGAGCGCCTCATCGTAGAGGCGCTTGAGGGCCTGGTCCATCGTCACCATGCCGTCCCGGCGAGCGCTCTCCATGATCCCATGCGCCATGTGCATCTTGTTGTCGCGGATGAGCGTCCGGATGGCGGACGTGCCCACCATCACCTCGAAGGCCGCGATCCGACCCGCTCCGTCCCGGCGCGGCAGGAGGCGCTGGGACACGACGCCGAGCAGGCACTGCGAGAGCTGCGACCGCGCCTGCCCCTGCTGGTGGCTGGGGAAGACGTCGATGATGCGGTCGATGGCCTGCGAGGCGTCATTCGCGTGCAGCGTCGCGAGCACGAGATGGCCCGTCTCGGCGGCGGTGATGGCAGACGAAATCGTCTCCAGATCTCGCATCTCGCCGACGAGGATGACGTCCGGGTCCTGCCGCAGGATGTACTTCAGGGCGGCGGAGAAGCTCTTGGTGTCGGCGAAGACCTCGCGCTGGTCCACGGTCGCGCGCTGGCTGTCGTGGGCGTACTCGACCGGGTCCTCGATGGTGATGATCCGGCAGGCCCGGGTCCGGTTGATGCGGTCGAGCATGCACGCAAGCGTGGTGGACTTTCCCGCCCCCGTCGGTCCGACCACGAGCATCAGGCCCTGCGGCTTCAGGCCCAGGTCCAGGACCGCGCCAGGGAGTCGCAGGGCCGAGGCGTCGGGGACGACGGACGGAATCGCCCGCAGGGCCGCTGCCATGCGCCCCTTCTGGAAGTAGGCATTCACCCGGAAGCGCTTGCCGCCGTCCACCGCCAGGGCGAAGTCGATCTCGCGCTCGAGTTCGTAGATGCTGCGCTGCCGGGCCGACATGATGCTGTGGAGGAGCATCCGCATGTCGGCATCGTTGAGGGCCGCGGTGCCGATGGCCTCGAGCCCCCCGGACACCCGCAGGATCGGCGGACGACCGCTCGTGAGATGGAGGTCGCTGGCCCCGCGTTCCATCGCCTGCCCGAGCAGCCGCTGCATGTCGAGGCCCTCGGAGACGTCCGTAGAGCCGTCCCCCTGGAACATGTCCGTTCCGGTCGACATCCCCTTGGTGGCGAGGGCGAACTCGTCGGGGTTGGTCGCATAGGCCATGCCGGTGGCGTGGGTGATCAGCCCCCGCTGCAGGAGATGCAGCAGGGAGTCGTGGAAGGTGCGCATCCCCGGCGAGCGGAGCGAGCGCATCAGATCGTGCAGGTCTGCCACGCGCTGCTCGCGCAGCAGACGCGCCACGGCAGCGGTGACCGTCAGGATCTCCGCAGCGAGCACCCGGCCCTCACCGCTGGCGGCGGGAAGCAGCCGCTGCGAGATCACGCCCTGGAGGCTCATCGACAGGTCCATCGCGACCTGTCCCCGCATGTGCTCCGGGAACTGGCTGAGGATGCGCTGCAGTGTCTGGGTCGCATCGATGGTGTGCAGGCTGGCCAGCACGAGATGGCCGGTGAGGGCTGCCGTCACGGCCACGCTCATCGTCTCCGCGTCGCGAAGCTCACCGATCACGATGACATCGGGCGACTGCCGCACCACCCGCCGGAGTGCCTCGTGGAAGGACGCGGTGTCCGTGCCGACCTCTCTCTGGGTGACCCGCGCGGCCAGGTCCTGATGGACGAACTCGATCGGGTCCTCGACCGTCACGATGTGGGCAGGCCGGCGTTCATTGATGTGGTGGACCATCGCGGCCAGCGTGGTGGACTTGCCAGACCCCGTGGCCCCCGTCACCAGGACCAGCCCGCGCGGCCGGTCCGCGAGGTCGCGCACCACCTCGGGGAGGTGGAGGTCTTCCAGCTGCAGTGCACCGCTGGGAACGGCCCGCGCGACGACGCTCAACGCCCCCTGCTGGCGCGCGATGTTGAGGCGGAACCGGCTGCCGTCCGGCAGGGACAGGCCCGCGTCCATGTCGCCCTGGTCCGTGAAGCGCTCCCGCGCACTCCGCGTCAGCGTGTGGGACAGGAGCTGATCGAGCTCGCCCCGGGTCGTCGCAGGCCGTTCGAGGCTCCGGACCGCACCATGCACGCGGACCGCGGGCGGGCGACCCTCCGTGAGGAACAGGTCGGATGCCTCCAGCGAGACCATCTGGTCGAACAGCTCGAAGACGCGGGGGACAGGCAGGTCGGTCGACATGTCTGTAGGGTAGCCCGAAGGCGCTGCGCGGGTCCGCAGACCGACGAGAAGGCCCGCCCGCTCGGGCGCTACGGACGCTGAACCGAGAAGGCCTGGCCGCGCTTGCGACCGGATGCGAGGATGGTGCCCCGAATGGAACCCGCCTCCAGGGTCCCGTCCAGCCGCCAGCCCCCATCGGCATCCTCGGAGAGCGAGAGCCGGGTGCCGCCGGCGGTGGCGGCGCCGCGCATCTTGAAGGTGCGATAGCTGGTGCCCACCAGGACATCGATCTCCGCATCGACCATGCCGCCCCCCGACTCCACGATCCGCAGCGTCAGGGGTCTCCCCCCCAGCTTTCCGGTCCAGGTCCCCCGCAGGTCGATGGACGCGGGCGGCCCCGCCTCCGGGCCCGGCCGGGCATCCGCCGCGCCCGGCGTGGCATCCGCGACCGCCGCATCCCGCATCCCGGCGTCCGCGGCCGCCGTGCCTGCCGGATCGTCGACCGATGGGGCGGGCGACGCGGTACCGCCGGAGGCATCGGTGGACGCCGGTACCGCCTCCGCAGGCGCGGACGGCGCCGTCCCTGCGGGTGCATCGGCGTCCGCGACCGCCGGGGCCGGACCCCCGCTGGGCGCGGGCACGTTCCCGCCGCCGCCCAGCGCGCCCAGCGGAGCGACCTCGCCCCGAGCCCCGTCCAGGCCGGGGTCGACGGCGCCCTCCTCGGCCGGCGGCGGGCGGTTGGGGACCGGCACCGATGGGGCAGGTGCCGCGCTCCCTGCCTCTCCGTCGTCCTTGGAGGCCTCCACCGCGGCACGGGCCCGCTCGGGATCCGGCACCACCGAACCCGTCTTGAACCACGTCTGGAAGAGCAGCCAGCCGAGCGCAGCGAGCACCAGGGCTGCCGTCGCGAAGAAGATGTACTTGCCGGAGGGCCCGGGGTCCTCGAGCGGAAGCGCGTCGACATCCACCCCATCCGGTGCGGGCGATGTTCCGTCTCCGGATCCGTCGGGCGCTGCATCTCCGGGGTCCGCCGCCGGCGTCCCTTCCTCCTCCGACGGAGTCTGGATGCTGGGGGGCACCGCCGTCTCCGCACCGCCGGCCTGGAGCGTCTTGGCGGCGGGCGTCATCGCGCCCGGCACGTGCAGGACGGCCGGCACCGCGCCGGCGACCTCCGCGTCGAAGGTGGGCCCCCCGTCTCCGTAGAGCGCGTCGGCCAGCGCACGGCAGTCCTCGAACCGGTCCTCCGGGTTCGGCGCGAGGCAGCGCTCGACGACCCACGCGATGCGGTCTGGCACATGCGGCGCGACCGCCGCCACGGGCCGGAAGTCGCCGCTTCGGGCGGCCGCGAGCAGGGTCAGGACGCTGGCCGGCATGAACGGCGGCCGACCGGTCACGAGGCAGTAGAGGATGGCGCCGAGCGAGTACACGTCGGCCCGCGCGTCCACGTTTGTCGGGTCGTCGGCCTGCTCTGGCGCCATGTAGCCGGGCGTGCCCATCAGGTCCGACTGCTGGGTCCGCACCGCGCCCGGCTCGATCGCCATCTTCGCAATACCGAAGTCGGTGACCTTGGCGACGACGCCGTCTCCCTGGGGCTGGAGGAGCACGTTGCCCGGCTTCAGGTCCCGATGAAGCACACCGGCTTCATGGGCGGCGGCCACGCCAGCCAGGACCTGGCGGAAGAGGGCCATCGCCTCCGGCAGGGGCGGCGCGCCGGTCCGCCCAAGCACCAGGTCGAGGCTGCGTCCCTCCACGTGCTCCATCAGCAGCCCGGTGAAACCCTCGTGCTCGATGATGTCGGTCACGGCGACCACACCCGGGTGGCTGAGGTTGGCCTGGATCCGCCCCTCCCGGAGCAGCCGCTCGGTGAGCGACGCGCTCTTGAGCGCCATCATCTTCAGCGCATGCACGGTGCCGAGCTGGTGATGCCGCACCTTGTAGACATGCGAGATCCCGCCCTCACCGAGGAAGGCCTCGACGACGAACCGGTCAATGCGATCTCCGACCTGCAGCACGCTCACTCCGCCCGCTTGCGACGCGGCTGGACCGAGAGTCCGAGTCCGAGGCTGATGGGTGTCGGGTTGTTCCGGACGATCATCGCCTTGTGGGCACTTGCGACCACCGAGACCCGCTCATTCGACCGCAGGATGAGCTTCCCTCCGATCCGGGTGGTGAAGATCCGCAGCTCCCCGAGCCGGTCCGGACTCGTCGCATCGAACGACACGAAGTCATAGCCATCAGGGCGGTACAGCATCGACACGCTGGGCCCGATGCTCCACCAGCGCCGCAGCCCCGCGAGGACGTCCGCATCAGCGGTCATCTCCCCCCCCGGCACACCGATGCCACCCCGCTCCGCGTTGGGGAAGCGATGCCGCCAGCCGACCTCCGTCCACGCGCTCCAGAACCCGTCCCCGAGGCCCCCTGAGCGGCCCACCGCGAGGCTCCCGCCCAGGTCCGTCGTCCCCTCCGAGATGTTGGTCAATCGGGCCCGCTCGTCACTCGTGAAGGCACCGAACCGGAGCAGACCGGCGACCGAGAGGCTCACGGGCGAGCCCGCCAGCTCGTCGAGCACGAGGCCCTTGACCTGGGTCGAGATCACACCCAGCCCTTCGGTCGTCGCGCACGCCTGCAGACCCAGGCTGGTGCAGACCGCGCCCTCCTGCCGGTTCGCCTCGACCCGGTACCAGGGAACCTCGAGCTGGAGCTCGATCCGCTCGCGAAGTCCATAGGACGCGATCGCCTTCACGCCGAAGGTCTCGAGCCCGTCATCCACCGGGATGACATCGACCTCCTCACCGTCGTCGTGGATGACGAGTTCCTCGATGCGCTGGTACTCCGTGCCCGCATAGAGCGAGAGGTCCCCCGGAGAAACGACCCACGGGCCGCTGCCCGCATGAGCCGTGGAGCTGAGTGCGACCGCGAGCGATGCGAGACTGGAGGACAGCATGACGAGACTCCCGAGACCGGCAGCGTAGCGCCCCGGCGGGACGCGTCGACCCCAAACCTGTGGGATCAGCGGGCGGATCCGCTGCCAGCGACCCATCGGACCACGGCCACCTCGCAGGCGAACGCGTCCGGCTGCGGTGCGTCGGCCGGGTTCGGGTCCGCGCTGCGCCCTCCGCCATAGACGATCGACAGCTTCCGCAGGTCCCGGAGCTGCAGCGTGTGGGGCTCCCCCCAGCCCGGACGCTGCGCGAGCGCGGAAAACCGGATCGGGACCTCCGTCCACCCGTCTCCGCCGTCGCCACAGCGGAAATCGGTCCCGGGATGGTTTCCGTGCGCGCTGCTGCAGCCGCTGCTGCGGGCATCCTGGAAGACATCGACCAGGTCTGCGCGGTACACCCCGCCGTCGCCCCGGGTTGCCAGGACGAAGCCCTCGAATCCACGCAGGTCCCGCATGTCGAACCGCACCCCCATCCCCGCGTAGGCGTCCGGATGGGCGGCGTCGAGGCGGCCCTCCCTGCCCGTGGGACACCAGCCCGCTGCCGGGCCATCGGCCGGCACGTGCAGCTGTACGACCGACGCGCCCCCTCCGGTGCAGTCCCCCACCCCGGCGGCGATGTCTGCGTCAGAGAATGCGTACCAGGGCGAGAGGAACCCGCTCTCGGGGTGGTCATCGCAGTACCGGACCCGGCTGGTCTCTGGGACGCCGGGTGCCGGCGTCCTGCCGGGCCCGGCGGGCTCGCCGGGCGCCACGGAGGAAGGCTCGGCCTCTGATGATCCGCCCCAGCTCTTCCGTGCGCCGGACGCATCCCCGCCAGGGGCCCCCACACGCACGACCCTCGGCTCGCTGCTGCACGCGGCGAGCATCAGGCTGAGCGACAGGCTGGACATGCGAGCCATCGAGACTCCTGCGTGCCGCAGCGGCGGCCGCGCCGCGGCAGGGTTCCAGCATACGTTACTTGACGCGTCCACCGGCCTGCGCCACGCTCCCCGGACGCGGCATACTGTGACCCGTAGACCCAGCGTTGGAGACGACATGCGACCCTGGACCCTCCTGCTTCCCCTCGGCCTCCTCGCCTGCGGGGACAAGGCCGGTGGCGGAGACGACACCGCCGTTGACGACGCAGACGGCGACGGCGTTCCGACCGCAGACGACTGCGACGACGAGAACAGTTCCATCCGCCCGGGGGCGGTCGAGCGCTGTGACGGGGTCGACAACAACTGCGACGGCCAGGTCGACGAGGGGCTCACGACCACCTGGTACACGGACGCGGATGGCGACGGCTTCGGTGATGACGCGAGCGGCATGCCCGCCTGCTTCCCGACCGAGGAGTACAGCACCGCCATCGCCGGCGACTGCGATGACTCCGACCCGCGCGTCCATCCAGCAGGGACCGAGAC
>JAYYRS010000508.1:0-5512 GCA_036126975.1 Myxococcota bacterium | reverse complement strand
GATGGTCGGTACCAGAGGTCGTCACGCGCGCATCGTAGTCTTCCGTGGGGG
Source organism: Myxococcota bacterium (assembly GCA_036126975.1). Lineage (GTDB taxonomy): Bacteria > Myxococcota_A > UBA796 > UBA796 > UBA2385 > JAYYRS01. Next base: position 5,461 of record JAYYRS010000508.1, on the reverse strand, counting down.
CGTCCGAGGTCCCGCCCTCCATCTTGACGTTGATGCCGCGCACGTTCACGCCCTGCTGGTACCCGTTCGCCCCGAAGTGGTCTCCGGACGCCGGGTTCTCGGTCGGCGCGGTGAGCGTCGTCGCATCTGCGAACGGCGGGTACTGCAGCTCCTCTTCGCCGCTGCTGGGGTTGGTCGTCAGACTGTCCATCAGCGGATCGCCGTCAGCATCCACGACACCCGTGGTCAGCATCGCGACCTGCCACTTCACGACGAGGTCATCGAAGTTCTGGCCCGTCGCGTTTGCGATGCCCTCGGTGCCGTTGTTGGCGCCCTGTACGATCTGCTCCATCAAGGTCCCGGCGCTGTCGTCCTCCGGCTCCACGTTGTCCATGAGCCAGCGGAGGAACAGGTACTGGGCGCCCCAGATGCCGACCGTCGCGATGGCTGCGGCATCATCATCCTGCACCAGCGCCGTGAGGTGAGGCGCATCCATGTAGTCCCACACTGCAGCGTGGTTCACCGCACCGAACCCCGTGATGTCCGCTGCGAGCGCAGCCAGTCCCTCCTGCAACCAGGTCTCGTCTGCTTCTCCCGACCCGGTTCCCGACAGCACCTTGTTGTTGTAGGAGACGAGTCGGGTGTAGGCGCGCGCGGTCTCCGCGGCGAGGTCGAGGTCGGTGTAGGCCTCGATGGTCACGGGCGCGTAGGCATTCAGGAACCCATACGGATCCGGCGCATGGACGTAGATGACCTCCTGCTCATCCGACATCGGGTTGTCCTGGACATCGAACTCGGTGAGGTCGACCTCCGGGTCGGCATACGAGCCAACCAACGTGCCCGCGGAGTCCTCATCGTCGGAGAACTGCGTCATGTAGTTCAGGACGGGCGTGATCACGATGGAGATCTTGTCATCCTCGTTGACATCCGACTCGAGACCGAAGGCGTCCCGGACGTTCGGAACGATGTTCGTATCGACGATGTTCGCGATGGTCTCGAGGTCGCAGTTGTCGAACCCGTAGGCGTTGCGCGAGTCGGCAACGTCCACGACCCCATCACATTCATAGTCCCAGTCGATGGCGAGGTCGTCATCCACCCAGATGGCCACGGTGTCGCCGAGCGCCCAGAGCTTGGCGTCCACGAGGTCGAACGACGAATCATCGGACGTCGAATCCCGCACCCGGAACTCCTGCCGAGCCGTCCCGACATCCGAGGCATCCAGGGGTGGCGGCGGAGCACCCTGCGGCGACGCGGGACCAAGCCGACCAGACCGCTTCGCCTCCCGGAGATTCCTGCGGAAGTCGCTCGGCCCATCCTGCGCCGGTGCCGATGACCCGGACGCGGCGGGCCCTGGCGGACCTCCGCCGCCGCCTTCGCCGCCGCCGCCACCTTCGCCGCCGCCGCCCTGGCCGCCGCCGCCTCCTTCACCGCCGCCGCCCTGGCCGCCGCCGCCCTGGCCGCCGCCGCCCTGGCCGCCGCCTTCGCCGCCACCGGCGTCGCCTTCCCCACCGCCGAAATCGCCGGTGTCCTCCTCCGAGGGGACGTCGTATCGAAGCTGATAGCCGAGCGCGCTGCCGCCGGTGTTGACGAGCACGAGGTAGAACTCCTGGTCCTGGTTCGACCCGGCGTCGGTCTCCGATGCGTCCGTGAGGTCGATCTCGGCGTCTCCATCCTCATCGACGAAGTCGATCGAATCGCCTGGGTCCTCGAAGTAGTCGCTGGACTCCTCGTCTGGGTTGGTCCCGGTGTCGTCCGCGGCGGTGTCATCGGTGATGTCGGTGTCGCCGTCATCGCCGGAGCTGCCACCAGAACCTGGCGAACCAAATTCCTCTTCAGTGCTCGTGCAGCCGGCAAACTGGAGCAGCGCTGCAAGCGCCAGTGGGGAAGCAATGCGAACCATCACGTGGACCTCTCAAGGCATGGAACCCGCGTCTCCGGCATCATAGCGCCTGCGAGGCCCCATCCGCATGTCATGCTGCGTCGAGGACCTCCGCATACACCGCTTCCAGCTCGGCGGCGCGCGCATCCCACGTGCAGTGGGCCAGCACATGCGCCCGGGCATCCCTGCCCAGCCTTCGGCGCCTCTCGCTGTCGCGGAGCAGCGACCGGATCGCAGATGCCATCGCACCGGGGTCGCGATCGGGGACCGGAACCACGCCCGGGAGGTCCTGGGCCGATCCATGGGCTGCAACGGTGGGTAGACCCATGCCCAGGTAGTTGAGAAGCTTGATGGGGTAGCCAGAGCAGACGGCGCGGGGCAGCGCCGCCACCGCGCTGGCAGCCAGCAGGGCCCGGACCCGTGCGAACTCGCTGGTCCGGACCAGATGAAGCCGCGACAGACCGCAATCGGACCACTCATCGAGGGGCGAGGCACTCACCATCAGCAGACCGGCCTCCGGGACCTGCCGCATCGCCTCCACCAGGACATCGAGATCCTGGTACCGGTCGGGGTTCCCTGCGTAGACGACCCAGGGGCCGGCAGGGAGCGGCTCCGGCACGGTCGCTGGGAGGTCCATCGGGTCGACCCCCGGTGGCACATGCGTGACCCGCCGGCAGCCCAGGCCCTCCAGGACCGGTACCGCCGGTTCGGAGATCGCAATCGCGTGGGCCGAGAGACGCGGCACGGTGCGGTCCAGTGCGCATCCGATCTGCCGCGCGAGTCGGCGGGCCAGTGGACCCTCGAAGTACGTGTGCAGTTCCTCGGCCATGGTGTTGTGGGCGTTGTAGACGACGGGCGTGCCGGTCCGCAGCCTCGCGAGCGCTGCCGCAATCGGCGCCTCGTAGTTGTGGGCGTGGATGATGTCGGCGCGGAGACCCGAAATCCGGAATGCGAGCGCGGCATCCAGGAGCGGCTTCACGAGGTCCGGACCCGCCCTCACGTTTCCATATCCGGGGACCGACGGGGTTCTCACCACGCGATACTCGGGGTCGGGATCTCCGATCCCGTGGGCGTAGCAGGCCACCGTCACGTCATGTCCACGCCGTGCGAGGGCACGGGCCATGCCCCGCACGTAGACCTGCGACCCCTGGGGGCTTGGAAACGGAAACGCGGCGGCCTGGACGATTTGAAGCGGACGACGCGTCACGGCATGGCTCCGCAGGCCGTCGCACACGCCGCCGGGTCGGCCATGCCGGCGATGCAGGCCGCACATGGCCCCTCGGACCCGGACCACTCCGCAAGCAGCCCACCGAGAGACCGACCCATCCGCACCCGCTGCCGGGCCGCACGGGCAGCCATGTTGTCGGTTTCATGCGGGTCCTGCTCGATGTTGTACAGCTCTTCGACCAGCCGGCCATCCGGTCCACGCCGCCGCACGTACTTCCATTCCCCAGAACGGAAAGCGACGCGGGAGACACCATCGAGGTCCTGCGCGGCCACGACGGGCCTCGCCAGGGTCTCCGGCGAGATCACCCGCTCGTCGGGGAGCGCCTCCCAGTCACGATCCGGCGGCGGGGCGACCCGCCCCGTCAGCAGATCGACCGCGTCCTGCTCGAGGAGATCCTGCGCCCACCACGACGACGGCAGCGGAGCGCGGCCCTGGACGACCAGCGTGGGCGCCAGATCCATGGTGCGCACCGCCCAGCTTGCCACCTGACCCTCGAGCTGCCCTTCGGGCAGTACGAGCACCATCGGGACATGCAGGCGGGCATCCGCGAGGTCCACGCTCCCCTCGCCTCGCGCCGCCACCCCGACGACCGCGATCAGGGCGCGCGCCAGGTCCCCCCGGGCATCCATCCTCTCCAGCGCCGATGTCATGGCCATGCCCAGCGCGTCCACATCCGCCACGTCCTCGACGAAGAGGCGGACGACGACCGCCCATCGGTTTCCGCGCTCCCGATTGGCCGAGACCGCGCCCTCGACGGCGCCGAATACGGCGTCCAGGTCGGCCGCTCCTCGGGCCCCCGCCTGCATCAGCTGAACGAGGCGAAGACGGCGCGAGCTTTCGGGGATGGCTCCATCGCGGCCGGGACGGGTCGACCAGTCCACCCCTGCGACCAGGTCTGCGGCACGGGGACCGTCCGGTCCACCCTCCACCCAGGCCGTCGCGTAGCCCTCGCCCTGGAGTACCTCGAGCACGGTCGGCAGCGCCCGGGTACGGCGGTCCGCCGGTCCGAGGACCCGATGCAGCGGTGGCGGCGCGCCCGTGAGGAGAGACGCCAGCGCCCCGCCCCCCCAACCGGCCTGCGCGTACGCTGCATCAAACCGGATTCCGCTGCGCGAGACTTCCACGAGCCCGGGTCGGTCCAGGTCCGACGGCCGGAGCCCTTCCACGACGACCAGCAGCATGTCTGGCGCAGCACCATGCACGGCGTCGGCGTCCCGCATCGGCGCCACGACTTCGCCCCCGCCAGGGGCAGGAGCGAGCGAGAACAGGGCAGACAACAGGAGGAGACCCGCCCAGGCGGAAATGCCGCCCTTGGGCCGGAGCAGGGCCTTGAGCGGAGTCCGGGTGAGGAAGATCGGGCCCATCCAGGCCCCGACCACACCGACCATCACGAGCGCGCCAACCATGAGTACGACCACGCCGGAGGGAAGCCCGCGGCCCCGGTAGACGCCGGACGTGAGCCCATCGAACAACAGCAGTCCGCCACCGGTGCAGCCGACCGCGACCGCTGAGAGGCTGAGCCCGCGGGACGGGTCCATGATGCCGCCGATTGCACGATGCAGACCCAGGGCCGTCCCGACCAGCAAACCGGCCGCGGAGCCCGCGAGGCCATACACGAGGACACCCGCAAACAGCGCCCAGTACTCCCCCGCTCCCGCACCGGTCAGGACCCAGAGGGCTTCGCACAACCCCACGACTGCCCCGGCGAGCATGCCACCCGCCAGCCCCAGCCATAGGCAGGCAGGCAGCGACGGAGAGGACTTGGCATCGGGGGCAGGCACGCGTCCCCATAATCCCGCGACCGGGTCAGGCGCGCTGGCTGCGGTCGGTTCGACTCGCCGCGCGGGGGTCTGGTGACTGCGGCAGAGACCCATGGACCCGGCAGACCGGGCTCCCGCAGTGTCCCATCGCGGGTGCGCACACCGCTGCGGCGGACCGAGGCACGCATCCGGTTCCCACGGACCCTGCCGCATCGCTTGGATCGGATCGCGCTCGTTCGGCCCCGCACGAGCCGCGCCCGCCTGATGGGAAGCGACCTCGTCCCATCTCCTGCATCGCCGTTCACACGCGGGATCCGATTCCGCGATAGCCCCCACGCGCAAATGGCTTCGACCCCACCCACCGGCGGCGAGGACCGGGTCGGCTGGACTTCGGCCGTCCTCGTTCCCATCGCCCTTGCGAGCCGCGGCGCTGCCTTCCTGGTGCCGCTGGTCATCGCGATGTGGTTTGGCGTCGGCGACATCACCGATGCGTGGTACTGGGCTCTTGCATTTCCCACCTTCGCCCTGGTGCTCGCCAGCACGTCGCTGGGCACGGCAGCCACACCTGCCATGGCCCAGGTACGAACGGCGTCGCCCGAGCGGCTGCCACGGTTC
>JAYYRS010000507.1:0-10616 GCA_036126975.1 Myxococcota bacterium | reverse complement strand
GTCCTCGAACCACACGCCGTGCACCATCCCGTCCCCGTCAAACCAGTGGTACCGGTTGATGGGGGCATACCGGTTGTTGGGGCCATTCCGGAAGTAGGCACCGAAGAGGTCCCTGGGCAGCGTGCCCGCGAGTACAGGGAGCGAAGGACTGTCGGCCTCGCGGGTGATCGGCGCAAACAATCCGTGGAGGTAGGGATTGTCGATCCCTTCGATCCATGCAGGTGCGTCCGGCGGCGGCGTTCCGTCCGGATTCAAGGCCTTGCCATGACGCTGCGTGATCTCGAGTGTGGCCATCAGGGCTCCGGGATGCGGTGCGATGGTACCGCGCGACCCACGTTGGGAGCCGGGAGCAGGCGAAGACGGAGCATGTCCCAACGCCCGCGCGCCGTGCTGGCGCTCAGATGGTGTCGAGTGCGCGCATGCCGGCGCCTCCGTAGCCGCCATAGGCGGTTGGTTTGTTGGCCAGCACGCCCTCGATCATCGTCATGTGCTCCTCCGTCATCCTCCGGGCAACGTCGACAGCGCGGAGGTTCTCCACGAGCTGCGACGTCTGTGTCGCGCCCAGGAGTACGGTGGTGACGTTGGGGTTCTTCACACACCACGCGAGGGCGAGCTCCGTCATCGAGCAGTCGAGTTCATTCGCTGCGAAGTCCGTCAGGGCACGAACCTTGTCGATGACACCCGCCGCGCGATGCTGCTGAAGTACCTGCTGGAGCCACGCGTAGCCCGGCTGGGTCAGCCGGCTTCCGGCAGGAATCGCGTCGTTGTACTTTCCGGTGAGGATGCCGCTCATGAGGGGCGACCAGATCGTCGTCCCGAGCTGATAGGGCGCCCGATAGAGCGGGTGGTACTCCTGCTCGATGCGCTCGCGGTGGAACATGTTGTACTGGGGCTGCTCGAATTGCGGGGGTTCGAGGCCCATGGCCCGTGCGATCCAGACCGCCTCGGTGATCTGCTGGGCCGACCACTCGGACGTGCCCCAGGCGCTTGCAAGCCCGCCCCGGACGGCATCGGTCATCGCGCGGACCACGGTCTCGGTCGGCGTGTGCGGATCCGGACGGTGGCAGAAGACGAGGTCTACGTAGTCGCACTGCAGCCGGTCCAGCGCGGCGTCGAGACCCTCCATGATGTGCTTCCGAGACAGCCCCTTCTCATTGACGCCGTCTCCACCCCAGAAGATCTTCGTCGTGATCAGGATGTCGGAGCGGCGCCACAGGGTCGGGTCCTCGACGCGCAGCCGGGCAATGGCCTCCCCCATGATGTGCTCGGCCGCGCCGCGGGGTGCGCCATACGCCTCCGCGTTGTCGAAGAGGTTCACGCCCCCCTCGCGCGCGACCCGAAGACAGTCCATGGCCCGCAGGATGCCGGCCTCCTCGTGCAGTCCTTCCTTGACGCCGAATGTCGCCCAGAATCCGTAGGAAAGGACGGATACCTGCAGACCGGTCCGTCCGAGCATCCGGTGGGGCATGGGGGTGGGGGTCGACATCGGGCGCTCCGCGGTTGGGTGGCCTCCCGGGACGTATCTTGGCGGGACGCTGCGTCCTCCTCTCAGGTGGGTCCCGAAGACCCTGGCCACTGGGGGGAGTGCCGTCGGCGAGACAGCGTCGGGACGCCCGCAGCAGCGAGCGCGTCCGCGAGATCGGATGCGAAACCGCCTGCCGCCACGGCCGCGGGTCGGAACAGCTCACAGGCTCCCAGGGCGCTCTCACCGAATGTCGCGCGGTCGAGCGGCTCGTCGGAATCCACGACGACAAAGTGCTCGCGCAGGTTGATCGCGGAGCCGGCGCGTCCGATGGCAAGCATGGCTGCTGCATGGACGGGGTTGCCCCCGCTGGTCGCGCGCCCGTCCGTGGCGTGGGCGATCATGGCACCGGTGCCGCGGAACACGCCCGCATCTGCACCCGCGCTCCGGAGGACCGCGAGGGCGGCATCGACGTCGATGGGTCGGGGCGGATGTGCCGGCGGCACCGCACCGATGTCGGCCGCCCAGTCCCAGGGGTAGGTGCGCGCGAAACGCTGCATCATCTCGACGGCGGGGGGGTGGCGGAGTTCCACGATCTCCATGTCGGGCAGGTCGCGGAGCAGGTCCATGCGGCCCGCGAACGACTGGGACTCCGCCACGACGATCCGACGGAGACCAAGGCCATGGAGATGGATGAGCGTGCGCGTGCACATGATGCATGGGCTCAATGTCGTCGCGAAGACCACATTGTCCCAGTCCACCGCGGAGACATCGGAGATCTGGCGGATGGCTCCCGTCTCGCCATGGTCGGTGGGACACCCCGCACCGGCCCCCGCGGGGATGCGACCGTTGACGCCGACGCAGATGACGTCGAGCGATCCGTTGTCGCGGCGCGCGACAGCCGCGCCCGAGATCGGGATGCGGCCGGCTGCGCTCGATGCCGCGCCCGCTTCCAGCGCGAGGCGCGTCGCCTCGCGTCCGGCGGCTGCGTGGAGCCCCAGCATCTCGAAGTCCCGGTCCTCCATGAGCCCTCCGCGGCGATGCTACCGCGGCGCTCGGGCCATCCGCCTGCGTCGCCCCGGGTCCGATGAGGGCGGTCCACCGGAGGACGGAGGCGGATGGCCCGAGTGGGTCCCGTCCCGGAGGAATCTTGGACAAGCGCGGAGGGTGCATGCAGGCTCGCGGTACGCTGCAGGCTGGGAGGGCCGCGTGCACCACCTTCGCCTCATGATGCTCATGGTCCTGGTCGGATGCGGGACGTTCGGTCTTTCCTCGGACAAGCCGGAGGTAGACTCCGGAGGGTCATCCGCAGACCTGGACGGTGATCCGGGAGGCGCAAGCGAGACCGGTCTGTCCGGAGTCGATCGGCAGGAGGGCACGGAGCCCGGCGACTGTCGGGATGGCGCCGACAACGACGCGGATGGCCTGTTCGACTGCGATGACCCGGGCTGTGCTGGTTCGCCGGACTGTGACGATGGCGGCGGCGACTCGGGTGGCGGTGCGAGCGGTTCCGGCAGCTCCGGTGGGAGCGGTTCCGGCGGCGGTACGAGCGGTTCCGGCAGCTCCGGTGGGAGCGGTTCCGGCGGCGGTACGAGCGGTTCCGGCAGCTCCGGTGGGGGCGGTTCCGGCGGCGGTACGAGCGGTTCCGGCAGCTCCGGTGGGGGCGGTTCCGGCGGCGGTACGAGCGGTTCCGGCAGCTCCGGTGGGGGCACCGGCGGAGGTGGCGGCGGGACGATCTGTCTGACGACCTGCTCCTGGGACGGAGATGGCGTGTGCGATGACGGCGGAACGGCGTCGTCGTTCTCGGTCTGCGACTTTGGTACCGACTGCTCGGACTGTGGTCCCCGGGACCCCTGCACCGATACGTGCACCCCTTGGTACACGTCAAGCTACGCCGGAGATGGTGACTGCGACGACGGGGAGACGGGCGCGGTCTCGAGCATGTGCGATGTCGGCACGGACTGCACGGACTGCGGACCGCGCGGGTTGTAGGCAGGCGCTACGCGACGACGCCGTTCTCGACGGCCCAGGACTCCAGGTCCCGCATGCGGTCCCGGAGCTCGGCGGCGCGCTCGAAGTCCAGCTTCTTGGCCGCCTCGCGCATCTCCTTCCGGATCCGCTTGATGGTGTTGGCGAGCTGGGCCGGATCGACCTGCTCTTCGCCGGGCATGCGCAGCTGCGGTGCCCTGTCCTTCCGGGCGAGGACGCGTTCTCCGTCCAGCAGCGCGGCCAGCGGGCTCTCGACCGCCTTGCGAATCGTCTCGGGCGTGATGCCGTGCGCTTCGTTGTACGCACGCTGCTTCTCCCGGCGACGTTCGGTCTCCTCGATGCTCGCCTTCATCGAATCCGTGGTTTTGTCAGCGTAGAGAATTACGTGTCCGTCAACGTTCCTGGCTGCTCGACCGATGGTCTGGACGAGGCTCGTGTTGTTCCGCAGGAACCCCTCCTTGTCGGCGTCGAGCACTGCAACCAGCTGCACCTCCGGGATGTCGAGCCCTTCTCGCAGGAGATTGATGCCGACGAGGACATCGAACTCCCCGAGCCGCAGATCCCGGACGATCTCGATTCGCTCCAGGGTGTCGATATCGGAGTGCAGGTACTTCACGCGGACGCCGAGCTCCCGGTAGTAGTCCGTCAGCTCCTGGGCCATGCGCTTGGTCAGCACCGTGACCAGGATGCGTCCGCCGGCCTCGGCGGTGGTCCGGATCTCCCCGAGGAGATCGTCGACCTGGTTCCCAGCCGGGCGCACCTCCACGGTGGGATCGAGCAGCCCGGTCGGGCGGATGATCTGTTCGACCACGACCCCCTCGCTGGCCTGGAGCTCATACTTCGCCGGCGTCGCGGACACGTAGATCGCCTGATTGATGTTCCCTTCGAACTCCTGGAATTGCAGGGGGCGATTGTCGAGCGCGCTGGGCAGCCGGAAGCCGTGACGGACGAGCGACTCCTTGCGGGACCGGTCGCCCTTGAACATGCCTCCGACCTGCGGAATCGAGACGTGGGACTCATCGGCGATGAGCAGGAAATCGCTGGGGAAGAACTCGAGCAGGGTTGGTGGAGGCTCTCCGGTCGCCCGGCCCGAAAGATGGCGGGAGTAGTTCTCGATGCCATTGCAGCGTCCCGTTTCCTGGATCATCTCCAGGTCGAACAGGGTGCGCTCCTCCAGGCGCTGGGCTTCGAGAAGCCAGCCGCGATCCCGGAGCTCCGTGAGGCGTTTCTGGAGTTCATCCTGGATGGTCCGGACTGCCCGCTCCATCTGCTCCTGCGGCGTGACGTAGTGGGACGCGGGGTAGATCGCGACCTTGCCCAGGTCCTGCATCCGCTTGCCCCGGAGCGCATCAATGACGCTGATCCGCTCGACCTCGTCGCCGAACAACTCCACCCGCAGCGCAAGCTCGTCTTCATGCGCCGGAAAGATCTCGATGACATCTCCGCGGGCCCGGAACGTCCCGCGATGGAAGTCCTGCTCGTTGCGTTCGTAGAGGATCTCGACGAGCTTGGTGAGGATGTCTCGTCGGCTGATCTCCTGTCCCACCTCGAGCTGGAGCAGCATGCCGTCGTAGGCCTCACGCGAACCCAGGCCGTAGATGCACGACACCGAGCTGACGATGATCACGTCTTCCCGCTCGAGGAGGCTGCGGGTGGCGGCGTGGCGCAGCTTGTCGATCCGCTCGTTGATGAGCGAGTCCTTCTGGATGTAGGTATCCGACGAGGCGACGTAGGCCTCGGGCTGGTAGTAGTCGTAGTAGCTGACAAAAAACTCGACGGCGTTGTCGGGGAAGAGCTTCTTGAGTTCCCCGAAGAGCTGTGCGGCGAGCGTCTTGTTGTGGGACAGCACGAGGGTCGGGCGGCCGGTCCGGGCGATGACGTTCGCGATCGTGAAGGTCTTGCCGGTTCCCGTCGCGCCCAGCAGCACCTGGTGTCGGTCTCCGCGGTCCACCCCTTCGGTCAGCTGCTGGATGGCCGCAGGCTGGTCGCCTGAAGGCTCGAACGGGAGCACGAGATTGAAGTCAGCCATGGTGCCTCCGGGTCGGGGCCCTATCCCCGTCAGCGCAGCGTGATGGCAGTGGTGGTCTCAGGTGGCGCCCTGGATCCCTGCGGCGAGGAGCCCCCCGACGGCGGCGGCAGCGGACAGCCAGCAGGCGCGATTGACGATCCGCCATCCCAGGATCAGGTCATCGCCATCCGGTGCCCGACCTTCCGCATGCAGCGCATACTGCGCTCGCTTGCTCAGGCGGACCCCGAGCAGGCCGGCCAGGGTGGCCATCGGCCATCCGGCATTCGGGGAATCGGTGTGGCGTGCGTCCCGGAACATGGCGGTCACTCCGCCGCGAAGTGATGCGCTGCGGGTTCCGACGCCAGCAGCCAGCAGCGTGAGGGCGGTGATCCGCGCTGGCAGAACGTTGGCGATATCGTCGATCCGAGCCGCTGCCTTGCCCAGCCACTCGAACCGGTCTCGATACCCGACCATCGCATCCGCCGTGTTGATGCAGCGATAGGCCACGGCACCCGGCACGCCGAGGAGCACGAACCAGAAGAGGGGGGCGACGACGGAGTCCGATGCGTTCTCGGAGATGCTCTCCAGCGCAGCACCGGAGAGCTCTTCGGCGTCGAGGTTCGAGGGGTCTCGACTGCAAAGCCAGGACAGGCCGTCCCGCCCTGCGGCGAGGTCACCGCGGGCGACCGCCTGCCCGACGCGAAGACCCGCCTCGCCCAGCGAGCGCCGGGCGAGGCTGGCCTGCAGCAGGAAGAGGCCGATGATGGGGCCGGCCCACGGGATCTGGACGGCGCCCCAGGTCGCGAGCCCGGCGACGGCCGGGAGGGAAAGGGCTGCCAACAGACCCCAGAACAGCCGCCGTATGCGTCCGGCGCGCGGGGCTGCGTCCCGCCATGCCCGGATGGTCCTCCCCATCCCTACGACCGGATGGACACGGGCCGGCACCTCGCCGAGCAGGGCATCCCACAGCATGGCGCAGACGAGCAGTCCGGCGTGCAGAAACGGTTCCTCCCAGGGCCATGGGCTCACGGAAGGATCCCCTGGAGGTCGATGTGGGCCTCGATGAGGTCGGCTGCCGCATCGTACTGGGCCTCCCGCCATGCAGCGAGGTCGGGGACGGCCTCCGCACTGGGGGCGAGCCCCCGCCGGGCCCGGAGCGCATCGACCAGCGCGACCGCGACCTCGGCGGTATCGAGCAGGCCATGGAGGTACGTGCCTGCGACGCAGCCCGCCACTGCGCCGTCGGGCCCGTCGAGCGTGACGAGGGGCGCATCGGATGCTGGCGTCTCTCCCTGGTGGATCTCGTACCCGCGAACGGGCAGGTCCGCGGGCAGCAGCCAACCGGGTCGGGTCGTGCCCGAGACCTCCCGGACGTGCTTCTTCCGAGAAAAGGCGGTGTGGACAGGCAGCAGACCCAGGCCCGGCACGCGGCCCGCGGTGCCGCCGACGCCGTCGGCGTCCGCAAGGCTCTCGCCAAGGAGCTGGTAGCCACCACACAGTCCAAGCGTGGGCACACCGCGAGCTGCGGCGGCCTGGACGATCCGATCCATTCCGGTGCGTCGCATCCAGGCGAGATCCGACAGGGTGTCTTTTGCGCCAGGAAGCACCAGCAGGTCTGGGTTGCCAACGGCAGCGGGCTCCCGGACGTAGCGGACGCGGGCACCGGCAGCCCGGGCGAGGCCGCTGACGTCGGTGAAGTTCGAGACGGTCGGCAGGCGGACCACGCAGACGTCGATGGCGCCGGCGCCTGCGGCTGCCACGTCCTGTCCGTCCTCCTCGTCCACGTGGATGTCGCGACGGAGGGGCAGGACCCCCAGAACGGGTATGCCGGTCCGCTCCGTGAACATCTCCGGGCCGGGGGCGAGCAGCGTGGGATCGCCCATGAAGCGGTTGATGATCACGCCTGCGACCCGGGCCCGATCATCGCGCGGCATGAACTCAAGCGTACCCAGGAGGCTGGCAAACACACCCCCCCGGTGAATGTCTCCCACCAGGACGATTCCTCCCGCATCGCTGCTGCGCAGGGCGTGTCGCGCCATCCGAAGGTTGACGATGTCGCGATGCATCAGGTTGATCTCGACGGGTGAGCCCGCCCCCTCGAGCACGACGACATCCGATGCCGCTGCGAGGCGGTCGTATGCTGCGGTGATGCGACCGAACCACCCGTCGAGTTCCTTGTAGTAGTCCCTCGCCTTCTTGTGTCCGATCGCACGTCCCTCGAGCACGATCTGGGAGCCCATGGCTCCCGTCGGCTTCAGCAGCAGCGGATTCATGTCGACGTGGGGCTCCTGGTAGGCGGCCCGGGCCTGAGCGGCCTGGGCGCGGCCGATCTCGCCCCAGCCGCCGTCGTGCATGCGGGCAGGCGAGGCGTTGTTGCTCATGTTCTGGGCCTTGAAGGGACGCACACGAAGGCCACGCCTGGCGAGGAGCCGGCACAGTCCGGTGCTCACCCAGCTCTTGCCCACACCCGACGCCGTGCCGAGCACCATGATCGCGGTCGTCATGCCCGGGCCGCCTTCCAGGTGATGGCGCCCTGGGACACGGCGTCGAGAACCGCACCGCCGATGTCGCTCCCGAGGGCTGTGTGCTTGCCGCACCATGGCTCCGGGTCGGCGCCTTGGGGCGCGACGACCGTGATGCAGTCGGTGCCGGTACCGCTGGCGGGCCGCCCCGTCTGGATGCTCGGCCACTCAGCCTCGCGGACGGCGAGGGTCCGGGCCTCGGCCGTCATGGCGAGGGCCTCGACCATGGCACCTTCCGTCAGGGGGCTAGGAACGCGCACGAGTACGTTGATCGTTCCGGGAGGAGGACCCGCCGGTGGATCGCCCACGCGCAGGGCGTTCGAGAGCCCCACCGTGGCCAGCGCGGTCACGCCAGCCCGGTCGGCCCGGTGCAGGAAGGCGAGGTCGCGACTGGTGAGGAAACCGAGCGCGTCCGGCCGACCCGCCTCGGCGAGTCGACGCCGCAGGAGCGACAGGGGGTCCACATCCAGGGGAAGCTCCTCCCGGCGGACGTAGGCCCACACCACGGAGCGGATGCGGGAAAAGCCCCCGTGGCCCAACGCATGGGACAGGGCGCTGTGCGTCCCTGGCAGGTCGACGATGATGGCTCGTGCCTGACGCTGGATGTCCATGGTCTCCCCTGGCACCGGTGATAGCGCATCGCAGCCGGTGTGCCCGTCCTGACGGTCCGGCGGCTGCGGTCGGGGCGATGCGATGGTTGCCCCTGCGGCTGGGGCCCGTCGGACGCGCTACGGAGGACCCGGTGCGGGAGGACCCATGGCGGGCGGACCTGGCGCGGGACAGCGGCGTCTCTTCGTGCTCCGGGGTACCCCCGAGCAGACCCGTCTGGCCGCCGCCGCCTGCCTCCGGACGACCAGCCAGCTCTGGATCTCTGCGCGGGATGGGGTGTCGCCTCGGCAGGCCGCTGGACACCTCGGCGCAGGGTTCGACGCCGTCGTGGTGGATCTCCACCAGGGGCTCGATGCGAACGCGCTGGGCATGGCCGTGGGATTCGTCCGCGGCGGGGGGGGGCTGCTGCTCCGGCTTCCTCCCGCTGGGGTTCGGCCTCCGCCCGACGCCCGCCTGTGCGCGCCCCCCCATCCAGCGTCGGCAGTGGGGCATCGGGCGTGGGACAGGCTGGAGCGCTGGGTCGCCGATGCCCCCCGCACCTCTGGATTCGTCGACCGGGTGGAGCGTCGGGCCCAGGGCACACGGGAGCAGGCCGAGCTCGTGGCCGCGCTGCATGCGCGATGGGCGAAGCGGGGCCGCTCGGCATCCGTGGTGCTCGCCGCGCGGGGCCGCGGCAAGTCCGCCGCGCTGGGACTCGCCATGGCGAAGCTTCCGGCCGGCTGTCGTGTCGTGCTGACCGCCGGGACGGAGGCGTCTGCGCGCACTGCGCTCCGGTTCGCGGAGGCGGATCTGTTCCGTCCACTGGATGCGGTCCTGGCGGAACCGGCTCCCACGGATGTCCTGGTTGTGGATGAGGCTGCCCGCCTGCCCGTTCCAACCCTGCAAGCCCTGGTGGAAGCGCATCCGGACGCGCACCTTGCATTTGCGACGACCTCTCAGGGCTACGAAGGAACGGGGCGTGGATTCATCCTGCGCTTCCTCGACTGGCTCCGGTCCCGCGGGCCGGTGTCGGAGCACCGGCTCCTGGACCCCATCCGCTGGGATGGCTCCTGTCCGCTCGAGTCTCGAGTGGCTGCGCTCCTTGCGCTGGATGCACGCCCAGCAGCGTGCGCGCCGCAGCCGCATCCACCCGAGCTGTGCCATCGACGACTTGATCGTGACGCGCTGGCTGCCGACGAGGTGCTGCTTCGGGAGGTGTTCGGTCTGCTCGTACACGCCCACTACAGGACGACACCAGACGATCTCGTTCGCATCCTCGATGCGCCCGGATTCTCTCTTCATGTCCTGGAGGCGGGAGGACGGGTGGTGGCGGTCAACCTCGTGGCCGCGGAGGGAGCCCTTCCGCCGGCGCTGGTCCAGGCGGTCGTGTCCGGACGGCAGCGATTGCGTGGGCAGGCCCTTGCGGACACCCTGCTCACCCATGCTGCGTGCCTGGATGCAGGCTCGTTGCGCATGATCCGGAGCGTGCGCATTGCCGTCCACCCTGCATGGCGCCGCCGTGGCCTCGGACGTTCCCTCGCGGACGCAGTGCATGCGGCAGAGTGCCCCGACCTCTTTGGGACGATGTTCGGGGCGACGCCGGGCGTCATCGCATTTCGCCGCGCCCAGGGGTATCGCCTGGTGCGGGTTGGCGGAGCGCGTGGGGAGCGGACCGGGGAGCCGTCGGTGGTCATGGTCCGGCCGGTCTCTGCGGCTGCAGAGACGTTGGTCCAGACGCTCCGGCAGGCGCTGGCACGGAACCTTCCCCACCAGCTCCGCTGGCTGCGCGCGGAAGCCCCGCTGGGCGACGGGCTCGCCGCCGCCCTGCGCGTGGGTCTCCCCGCCCCGACGGGGCAGGATGTCGGGGCCTCCCTGGAGTCGCTGCAGGGGTATCTGCGCGGCCCTCGTCCGTCGGACGCGGTCGCGTCGGCCCTGTGCGAGCTCGCGCAGACGCCCGCGCCGCCGGACCAGCCCGCGCTCGAGGCAGCCATCATCCGTGCCCGTCTCGTCGACCATCGGTCTTGGCGGGAGGTGGTCGCGATCACCG
>JAYYRS010000506.1:0-3108 GCA_036126975.1 Myxococcota bacterium | reverse complement strand
GACATGAACAGCGCGAGGGTCGCACCCGGCAGGACCTGGACGCTGCTGTGCTCCATCGCACGGAAGTCCATCGCCGCGCCGCGCGTGCCTGCCAGCGCTGTCTGGACGGTCGGGTCGAGGAGGAGCGCCAGGGGCGATACGCCGAGGGTCGCCACCAGGAAGGGGGTTGCGTGGGAAGAGCCTCCCACCGGCGCAGATGGCGCCTCTTGAAGGACCGCGGGGGGAGGCTCGGGGCCCCGTGCACGGAGCAGGATGGGCGTGGTCCCGTCCTCCGGAAGCAGCATGCCAAGTCGCATCCCCTTGTCGAGGAGCGGAACATGCACGCGGCATCCGGTGGTGTCGGGAAGGTCCTGCAGGAGTGGAGGAACGCCAGGGTTGATCGCCAGGGTGTCCGCGACCAGCGCGTCGCCATCGACCCGGACGCGTGGGCCGCCGGGAATGTCGATGGTGCCATCTTGGACCGGCATCCGGAGGTGTTCCGCGAGCGCACCGGGTCCTGCCGCCTCCAGCGGAATGCGGAGGCGCATTCCCTCGCCGGCCATCACGAGTTCGAAGGCGCCGTCCGGGTCGAGCCCGAGTGCGCGTGCGCGGCTCGGGTCGGTGAACAGGGCACGCGCCAGGGTGCCGGCCGCGGAGTCGGTCTCGAGGGCGTCCACCAGAGATGACGGTGGAAGGAACTTCATGATCCGGCCCATCGCTCGTGCTGGTTCGCACGAGAGGATGAACGGGTCATCGACCGTCGGCATGGGCGCCGCCTGGGCGATGGCGCCAGCGAGGATCCAACTCAGCATGGGGAGCTCCCGAGGCGGCGCGGGGATGAAGCTCCCCTGCGCCGCGGTTCCCGACCGTGGGAAAGACGGTCGGGCTCAGTAGACGTTGTACTTGCGTCTGTACGCCTCGTGTTCGCTGGCGTTGCGAGACGGGTGGATGTCCTGCCGACTGTCGTGCAGGTAGTACCAGAACTCGCTGTCGACGGGGGAGAGCGCGGCCTCGAGGCTCGGTGGGGAGGGATTGCCGATCGCCGTCGGCGGCAGTCCGCCGCGGAGACGGGTGTTGTACGGGTCGTTCGGGTCGCGCAGCTTGCCCAGGAAGGCGCTCCGGTCGTTCCATTCGTCGAGCGTGTACCGGCTCGTGGCATCCACGCCGAGGTTCCAGCCCGCATCGATGCGCTTCCAGAGGATGCCGGCCACGAGCGGCCGATTCTTCACCTTGGGTTCCTCCCGTTCCAGCATGCTCGCCATGATGACGATCTCGCTCATGCTCCGGTTGGATGCGCCGAGCGCGTCCTTGTTCGGCACGTAGAAACGCTCCACGAGCAGGTCGATCTGCCGCTGGATGAAGCGCTCGGTGTCCCAGCGGCCCACTGCGACCATGTAGGTCTCGGGGAACAGGTAGCCCTCCAGTGATCCCGTCGGCAACGGAAACGGGGCCTGGAACCGCTCTGGCTGCGCAGCCAACGCGGCATACTCACCGGCCTGCGTCCACCCCTTCTCGGCGAGGGCTGCGTCGATCTCCTGGATGCGCCAGCCCTCGACCACCGTGAATGGAACATCATCGGCGAGGGGCGCCGCGCACATCGCCTCGATGAGCTCACCGGCGCTCATCGACGGTGCGAGCGCATGGCGACCTGCCTTGATGCAGCCGCCTTCCTTGGTCAGCTGTGCGTAGCGTTCGAAGTCTGCAGCCGACGACACCAGCCCCGCCGCCTCGAGCGGGTCGCCAAGCCGACGCACATGCGCGCCCTTCGGGACTTCGAAGATGACGGCCTCATCGTTGGTTGGATCGGCAGCCGAACCGAAATGTTCGGCCATCATCGAGCAGCCGGCGAGGAGAATGAGGAGCATCGGGCGACCTCCGGTTTCGGCGCAGACTAATCCGTCTTGGCCTCGGGAGGGGATGCACGGCAGGACGCGGGCCGCCGGTCGTCTCCAGCCGGTGTAGGCTCGGGAGCGTGCTGACCTTCCTTCCGCTTCTGTGGGCGTGTGGCGATGATGCGCCCAGACCGGTCGCGCCTGCCGAGCGCCCTCCGGACGTTCTGCTCGTGGTCCTCGACACCGTCCGGGCCGATGCGCTGTCGACCTATGGCAACCCCCGGCCCACAAGCCCCCAGCTGTCGGCCATCGCCGATGCCGGCGTGCGGTTTGCGGACGTCACGGCGGAGGGATCGTGGACGTGGCCGAGCCATGCCACGCTGTTCACGGGGCTGCCGCCCTGGGAGCACGGAGCACACCTCGCCCCCCCTGACGAGGGTGGCGTGCAGGTGGGTCCCGACCCGTTTCATGCCAGCGCGATGCGGTCCGACGTCCCGACGCTCGCCGAGCGGTTCTCTGCCGCCGGCTACCGGACCGTCTCGATCTCCGCCAACCGTCTCGTTGCGCCGGACTTTGGCCTGACGCGTGGCTTTGGCGCGGCCTCCAACCCCGCAGATGACGCGGCCGTCGTGGCAGCCGCGACGGCAGCGCTCGCAGTGCCGGACGAACGGCCGCTGCTCCTGTTCGTGAATCTCTACGGGGCCCATGCGCCGTTCGATGTCCAGCCGGTGTCCTGGCTCCGGACGCACCCCCTGTTGCAGCTGGAGTCCCAGCCACCGTGGCTGGCGCCGTATCTCACGCAGGAGGGCGCGCGGCTGAACTATTTCCTGCAGCCCGAAGGCGCCTCCCGGATCGGGATCTTCGCGTACATGCGCGGCGAACTCCAGATTCCGGCCGAAGGACTCTCCCTGCTGAAGGACGTGTATGAGGGCGAGGTCTCGGCGGTGGACTACCAGCTTCATCGTCTCCTGCAGGCATGGCAGGCGTCCCGGGGCGGTCGGCAGATCGTTGCCGTGACCAGTGATCACGGAGAACTGCTGGGAGAACGAAAGGCCATGGAGCACGGTCGATTCGTATACCCCGAGCTGGTCGGGATTCCGCTGGTCATCTCCGCCCCGGGTCGTCTGCCTGCGGGGCAGGTCATCGATACCCCCGTGCAGCTCTCGCAGGTCACACCGACGCTCCTGGCTCTCGCCGGTCTCGACGATGCGCCGAGCCTCGTCGAGGTCGCGGAGGGCGGACCCGGTCCCGACACCATCCGCGCGGCAGCATGGCGGGACCATTTCTGGGCCGAGCA
>JAYYRS010000505.1:0-7703 GCA_036126975.1 Myxococcota bacterium | reverse complement strand
CTCCACCCATACTGCGGTCGTGCGCACCGGTGGGACCGCTCTGCTGTGCATCCTCTGCGTTGCAGTCGCTGCCTGGCTCGGGCCGCGCAGCGTCCACGTCCCGGAAGTCCAGGCGCTGTTCGGAACGCCGGCGCTATCGATGCTTGCGGTGCCCGCGCCACCACCCGCGACGCGCCACATCGGACACCGCGTTCGCGGTCTGCAGGTGCGTGCGGTGGCCGAGCTGCGAGCACGCGCCTCGGTGGCACCCGAGGATGCACAACCGCTGGCCTATCGGCTGTGGGTCCAGGGTCGTAGAGAGGATGTCCGCTCCGCGGGACTCGACGCTATCCTCGACGCCGGAATCGCGTCCTTCCCCGATGGGTTCCGGCGCCAGTTCCTGGCGGCGATCGTACCGGCGGTCCTCCCTGCAGCCCGGGACTGGCATGTTCCGCCGAGTGTGACGCTCGCCCAGGCGATCCTCGAGAGTGGTTGGGGTCGTTCCAGGCTGTCTGCCCGACACCACAATCTCTTTGGTGTGAAGGCAGGGTCATCAGACAAAAAGGTCAGCATGGCCAGTCGGGAGCACAAGTGGGGGCGGCTGCGCGCGTCCCGCGAGACCTTCCGGACCTACCGCGACAAGGGGGAGAGCATCGCGCATCACGCCCGACTCCTGGGAGAGGACCGGCGCTACGCCCACGCACGCCCCCTGTGGACAGACGGTCCTGCGTTCCTCGCAGCCATCGCACCCCGGTATGCAAGCAGCCCTCGCTACGTCGCAAAGGTCAGCCAGATCATCGATCTGTACGAGCTCGACCGCTGGGACGCCCTGGTCGCCGCGGCCGCAGCCGAGGATGCCGGTGTCGACCCTGGCGCATGGCTGCAGGAGGCCAACACGCGGCATCTCGACGCCCTGGCAGACAGCACGTTCGACGACCCGTGATGTCACTACCCTGGAGCCACCACCTCTCTGGCCCCGTCGGGGACGACGTGTCGCATCTGATCCGCCTCGTCTCGGAAGGACAGCCCGGACAGGTCACGCGCGACAGGGCCTTCTGCCATCGAACGTGGCTGTAGACTGTGGGCATGCTCTCCACCCTCTGCGCGGCGTCGCTGCTCTTCCTGGCCGGCTGCGGGCCTGGCATCACAGCGACGAGCGAGACGGCGCGCGGAAGCGAAGGGGACAGCCCGGTCGGCGATCCGGAACCAGGCGGCGGGGAGGATGATTCAGGACTCAATGACACCGGCAGCATGAAGGAAGACGACGCGGCTCCGTGCGAGACCGATGGAGCCGGGCTTCCCCTTGGCGCGGAGGGTGGCTTCCTCACCTGGGACACACCGGTCTCCGCGACCCGGGCGACCTGTACAGGCGGCATCCACGCCGTCGCCGGCCCGGCTGGCAGCACGCTGCACATCCGCCTCGAGGCCAGCACCGAGAGCGGCCTTTTCGTGCAGACCACGGATCTGCTCGGTCAGCCCGTCGCCGATCCGAGCTTTCTCGAGCCCGGTGATTCGACCCACGTGACGCTGGACCGCTCGGGCGAATTCCTGGTCACGCTGCAACCCCTGCATCCCGGCCACGTCGATGATGCGCCGACCACCTACACGCTGACGGCGAGCTGCTCAAGCGGCTGCGCGCGGCCCTTCACGCGGTACCCCGTCGTCTTCCTGCACGGCATGGCGGGCACCGACTCGTATCTGGGCACGTTGGACTACTGGTACGGCGTACCGGAGACATTCGAGGGGGCTGGGCTCCTTGGCGCATGGCCCGCCGCCGACGCCCTCGCGAGCATCGACACCCGGACCCGGCAGTGGTCCGCCACGCTGGATGACCTCTTCGCGGCAGGTCTGGGAAGGCGATTCAACCTCATCGGTCACAGCCAGGGCGGGCTGGATGCACGCCTCCTGGCCCACGCCCATGATCCGACCCGACGCGTGGCGAGCATCACGACCGTCTCCGCGCCCCATCGGGGCACGGTGGTGGCGGATCTCGCAGACGGTGTGCTCGACCTGACCCCATTCGATGCGTGGCTCATCGATGCAGTCGTGGCTGGCCTTGCCGCATTCGTGGGACTCAGCGGACCAGAACTCTCGGACCAGATCCGCGACCTGACGACAGACGCCATGGAGACCTTCAACGACGATGTCCCCGACCGGCAGGACGTCGTCTATTGGTCCTGGGCGGGCGCGAGCTGCCGCGGTCTCGATTTCCGTTGCCAGGCTGCTCGGGGTGGCGAGGTCATCGATCCGGTGTTCTCCGCGACCTTTCGCCTGCTGCTGCTGGTCGAGGGGGACAACGACGGGATCGTCAGTGTCGAGAGCGCCCGATGGGGGACATTCCTGGGCGAGCTGCCAGCAGATCACATGGACGAAGTGGGGCAGATCGCCGACCGCGACCATCCGGCGTTCGACGCCCAGGAGTTCTACCTGGCAGAGGCCCTGCGGCTGCAGGCTGCCGGACTGTAGCCATCACCGGTCCGTTCTCCGCACGGAGGGCAACAATCGGCCCCCGGCTCGCCCGCATGGCTATCCCGCATCGCCGGCTTCGACGCGAGAGGCAAAGTCCAGCAGCGGCCCGAGGCCTCTCGCGGCCCCGGAGTGGGACGGCACCAGCCAATCGACACGGACACCGCGCGCCTCCAGCTGGCGAGCCAGACCGGCGAGAGAGACCGCGGCCTGGTGGGGATCCTCGGACCGCTTCTCCGGCACCAGTGCCACCCTCCCGTCTCCATCCACGAGGCAGGCATCCCCCAGCAGGAGGACGCCGTCCACCAGATAGGCTGCGCTGCCCCGTGTATGACCTGGCACCGAGAGCACCTCGACCCGTGTGCCTCCAAACGCCAGCACCTCACCCGCCGTGAGGGCGCGATCGAGCGTCGCACCGTCGGTGGATTCTCCAAGCAGTTCCGCCTCCGATCCGATCCCCCAGAGCTCCGCCTGCGGCACGGCAGCGCGACCCGACACGTGATCTCCGTGCGCGTGGGTCAGCAGCACCGTGTCGATCGATGCGGCGTCGATGCCGTGGCCCGCCAGGCCCTCCGTTACGGTCTGCTCGCGAAATCCTGCATCCACGAGGACGGTGCCCGTTCCCGTGCGGATCACCGAAAAACTCGTGAACCAGTCCTGTACGACCGTGACCGGGCCGTACCGGGCGCCATCCTCCAACGGGGTGATGTCCGCGCAGCCGAGTGCCGAGACCAGCAGGACGAGCGGTCGCATGGAGACTCCAGAGCCGGGCGGGGGCCATCCCGCTGTCCAGCTCCTACCCCAGCCTGGCAAGCCCGTGGGCGATCGGACCCGCAGCGTGGCATCCTGCGCTCCGCGGATCTGCCCCGGAATCGACGTCCATGCGTTGCATGGGGTGCCGGTCATTCCAGCGGAGAGGACACCATGCTGCGCCGTCACCTGTACATCGCGCTCTCCACGACCAGCCTCGCCTGCTCTCCGCCCCTTGAAGGCGACGCAATCGCGGTGGGGGATTCGATGTTCGACTGGAACATCGAGGAGGAGGCATCGATACCCACCGTCATTGGTGAAGAGCTTGGGATCGAGGTTGCGAATGCCGCAATCGGCGGGGCGCAGGTCCTCGGATGGGATGCCATCCCCGACCAGTACCAGTCCGGGTCATGGACCTGGGCCATCATGGATGGCGGTGGAAACGACCTCAACGACGAGTGCGGCTGCGGCGACTGCGGCGCCGTGATGAACGCGCTGATCAGTGGTGACGGTACCCGAGGCGCGATTCCCGAGCTCGTCGCCACCGCACGCGAGGATGGCGCCCGGGTGGCGTGGGTCGGGTACTACGACCTGCCGGAAGGCGCCGAATTCGGCTTCGACCGCTGCGACGACGAACTCCTGGTACTCCGCGAGCGGCTGGCCGCCATGGCCGACGCCGACGCTGGCGTGATCTTCGTGGATGCAAGCGATGCCTTCAGCGCGGATCAACTCGAGATGTATGACGAGGACCGCGTTCACCCGTCCGTCGAGGGGGGGCGAGCCGTCGGTGCTCTCGTGGCAGACGCCATCCGCACCATCGAAGCCGGCTGACCCCCGGGACCGCTACCGGCGATGCGTCGGCCACCGAGCCCGTCGTGCAGCGCGGGCCGATTCGAGGCGCCGCTTCCGTTCCTCGGCCTGCCAGTCTGCGAGTACCCGTTCCCGGACGTCCGACAGCGCTGCTTCGTCGCCTGATTGGCGTGCGTCCAGCCGGATCAACCAGGTGACTGCGCCGGATTCGACCGGCTGCCAGGTTCCCATCTCCAGCGTGTCCAGGGCGACACCGACCGCAGGGTCCGTCCGCGCCGCCACCTGGGACGCCGTCAGACCGGTCCAGCCCGGGGGGTGCGGCCCCGGCATCCCCAGCTGCGTCGGCAGGGCGCCGGCCACCAGCTGTGCGCGTGCGTCTGCGGCCGACGTCCCCGGCCGCAGACGCAGCGCCATTCCATCCGTCCGGGGTGGTCGGGCGTAGCGGGACGCATGGGCCGCCAGGAATTCCGACAGCGTGTGATCATCCGGCGTCGGCAGGGCGCCTTGATCGAGAAAGGCCAGCTTCTGGATCAGACGCCGCCGCACGACAGGATCCGCGCGGTCGAGTCCCAGGGCCCGCGCCTCCCGCAGCGCTCGAAGCTCATCTGCGTGCGACTCGACCAGTGCGTCGATCTCCACCTCCGTCGGTGCCCGCCCCTGGGCCTCGGCGAATCCATCGACCAGCGCCGTGACGGTGTCGGCCGAGATCTCGACCGGACCGTCGACGGAATCGTCTGGCCAGAGCCGATCCAGACCGAAGAGGCCAAGCCCGAGGAGCAGGAACCAGAGCAGCGGCTCCTGCATCAGGCCGCCAGGCGGACGGAGACGGGACGCGGACACGTGGCAGACTCCCACCGGGCGAGGGCTGCAGCGGGCAGCGGGCCCCGGAGGCTACCACGCCCATGCATCGGCGATTCACCGCCCAGGTCGCACTCTTCATCACGGTCCTGGCCTGCGCCAGCACGGCTGGAGCGCACCGGCTCGACCCGGGCCTGCTCTTCCTTGAAGCCACCGGGACCCGGGTGACCGGCACATGGACGCCTCCCGTGAATGCTCCGGACGTGCTGCCCAGGCTCCCCGACGGCTGCACGCCCCGCTCTCCGCCGGAAGGGGCCCGGGCACTTCGCGCGGCGTGTCCCTCTCCGTTCCACGGGACCATCGAGCGGACCGGACCCGGAGCCTCCATGGCAGAGGTGGTGGTCCGCCTGCGCCGTGATGGCCACGTCGACACGGCCACGCTTGATGCCGATTCGCCTGCGATGCAGTTGTCCGCACACGCGGGCCCGATGGATCGGACGTCCGCGCTGGTGCAGGCGCTTCGCCAGGGCATCCCCCATGTCCTCGGCGGCGCAGACCATGTGCTCTTCGTGGTCGGTCTCGTCCTGCTCATCCGGAGCCCGGGCCGCCTCCTGGGGGCCATCACGGCGTTCACGCTGACCCATTCCATGACGCTCGGCCTGGCGGCACTGGGTGCGCTTCATCTGCCGAGTCGTCCCGTCGAGGCGTGCATCGCCTTGTCGATCCTCCTGCTCGCCATCGAGCTGCGGATCGCCCGAAACACGCTCGCGCGCCGACGTCCCTGGCTGCTCGCCGGTCTGTTCGGCCTCGTCCATGGACTTGGCTTCGCCGGGTCACTCGCCGAGGCAGGCATCCCACCCGGGCGCGCGATCGAGACGCTTCTCGGATTCAACATCGGCGTGGAGATCGGACAGCTCGCGATCATCGCGTGCGCGCTGCCCGCCGCCATCTGGGCCCGCCGCGGCCCCGCATGGCGCCAGCGTCTTCCCGAGGTCGCGCTCGGCGGGGCCGGGCTGGCCTGGACGCTGGACCGCACCCTGGTGATGCTGCCGTGGTGATCCACCGATGCCTGCCGCTCGTGCTGTCGCTGGTCCTGCCATCTTGCAGGGGGGACAAACCTGCATCCACCGACTCCGCCTCCCCCACGGGCCCGGCGCCTGAAACTCCCTGCGACAGCCAGGATCCCCTGCGCCAGCTGTACTGGGGCGACCTGCATGTCCACACGGGGCTGTCGTTCGATGCGTGGACCTACGAGGTTCGGCTGACCCCGGAGGACGCCTACGCATTCGCCCGGGGCGAGCCAGTGCGCCTCCCTCCGCTGGACGGACGCGGAGACGGGACGCGCGAGGTCCGGCTCTCCCGCCCACTGGACTTCGCGGCCGTGACGGACCACGCCGAATACTATGCAGAGATTGCGGGCTGCACGACCCCCGGATCCGCGATCTACGCCACATCGGTCTGCGCCGACTACCGGGAGGCGGACGTAGCCGCCGTGCAGGCGTTCGGCGTTCGCCTCGCCAATGACGAGCCGCAGCGTTTCGAGGAACTCTGCGGGGATGGCGGGATCAACTGCGACAGGGACGGGCGGAGTGTCTGGAAAGCGGTGCAGGCCGCCGCCGAGGCCGCAGATGACGACTCTTCCGCCTGCGCCTTCACGGCGTTCACCGGCTACGAGTGGTCGGGCGCCACGGGAGTCTCGAACCTCCACCGCAACGTCATCTTCGCAAACGAGGTCGTCCCTGCGACCCCGATCTCCTACTTCGAGGAGACCGACCCCTGGCAGATGTGGGCCCGGTTGGACGAACAGTGCCTGCAGGCCACCGGCGGCTGTGACGTCCTGGCCATCCCTCACAACGCCAACCTGTCGAATGGGTGGCAGTTCCGCGTGGCGTACCCCGCCGACATGGACGACACAGACGCCGCCGCGTTCCGCGCCCGCATGGAGCCGCTGTATGAGGTCTACCAGCACAAGGGAGACAGCGAATGCGTGAACGGACTCTCGGGGCTGCTCGGGGCGGAAGACGCGTTGTGCCGATTCGAGGACTTCAGCCGCGATGACGCGGCCGATTGTGAAGGCGAGCCAGGGGCCCTCGGCATGACGGCGAACGGCTGCATCGACCGCACGGATACCCTGCGAGGCATCCTCGCAGCCGGACTCGAAGAGGAGGCACGAATCGGCGTGAACCCCTATCGGATCGGCGTCATTGCAAGCACGGATACCCACATCGGGACCCCCGGAGCCGTCGCGGAAGACGCCTACACCGGGCACCTCGGGAGCGTCGAGGACGACGTGGAGGAGCGGCTGCGGGAGCACGGGCTCGTCCCCGGTGGTTTCATGGACTCCCCTGGAGGACTCGTGGCGGTCTGGGCTGACCAGAACAGCCGCGGCAGCATCTTCGGCGCCCTCCGACGTCGAGAGACCTACGGCACGAGCGGACCCCGCATCGCCGTCCGATTCTTTGGCGGGGCCGACCTGCCCGGGGACCTCTGCGACGACGCCGAGCTGGTGGCTCGCGCAGATGCAGCGGGCGTGCCCATGGGTGGACAGCTCACGGCGTCCGAGGGCGTGCCCCGATTCGTGGTGTCCGCCCAGGCTGATGTGGTTCCCCTGCAGCGGGTCCAGATCGTGAAGGGCTGGACCGATGCGACGGGCCAGTCCCACATCCAGGTGGTCGATGTCGCGGGTGGTCAGAGCGACGCGAGCGTCGATCTCGAGACCTGCGAACCCCGACCGACCGGCAGCCAGACACTCTGCGGCGTCTGGACGGACCCGGACTTCGACCCCACCGCCCCCGCCTTCTACTACGCCCGAGTGGTGGAGGATCCCACCTGCCGGTGGTCCTGGCGGGACTGCCTGTCGTTGTCCGAGGAGGACCGACCGGCCCTCTGTGAAGACAGCC
>JAYYRS010000504.1:0-2995 GCA_036126975.1 Myxococcota bacterium | reverse complement strand
CGTCAGGTCGGCGTCTCCCTCCGCATAGCCCTCGGGGCGGATGAAGTTCACACGGAGGTCGTCCACCCCGAGCTCCTCGTAGAAGAAGCGCATCATCTTCGGGAGGTATCGATAGTTCCAGCCGTTGAGGACGATGTTGACGCTCAACCCGTCCCGGAGGACCGTCGGGTCCTCCCGGCGCTTCTGGACCATGTATCGGATGGCCGTGCATTTCTTGTCGAAGTTGCCGGGTACGCGGGTGAGCTTGTCCTCCAACGCGGCGGTATGCCCGTGCATCGAGATGGTGACCCGCGTGAGGCCCGCCGCGAGGATGCGGTCGGTGAAGTGGGGAAGGCGCATCTTGGTGGCGTTGGTCGCGATCGCGATGCGGGTGAAGCCCAGGGCGTGTGCGAAGGCAACGGAATCGCAGATCCGTGGGTACGTCGTCGGCTCTCCGCCGAGGAATCCGACGGATCGGTATCCATCCTGGTACCACCGCGTGAGCTCCGACTGCATCTGGGCCCACGGCATGTAGGACCGATCCTCGCGCTTCGGCAGTCCGTCGATGCAGAAGACGCATCGATTGTTGCAGGCCTTGCCGATGTTGATCTCGATGTTCTTCCGCGCGTCGCGGAAGGCGCTCTCGGGCTGGTTGCCCTCACGCACCGTGATCATGGGTTCGCGGGCCGACGCGGTGGATGGGGTCATGCTACGAGTGTAGCCGCTGGTCGACGTCCGCGCTGGATCCGGGCGCCGGCGCTGGGCAGGGGATACGGCGACGCCGCGCTGCACCGAGGACGGCGCGGCCCCCCGTACATGGCGGGTTCCGTGTGGGGCTGGTCCGGCCACCGCCGAGGTTCGCATGACCCGACTTCATCCGATGCCCGACCCAGAAGGCCAGCTTGAGCGCCTGCCAGACGGACCCTTGTGCCGGCACACCTGCAGCGTCGCCTTCGCGGCTGCATTGGAACTCCTCGCATCGGTCGGCGCACTGCGTCCGTTCGGCGTGATCATGGACAGCAAGGGCGTGGTTCACCTGCGGGTTCCGCCCCCTGCGAGCCGACCACCGCGTCGCCTGCTCGAGTCCATCGACCTGCTGCTTGATGCGGAGACCGATGCACTCATCCGAGGCCGTGTGGACGCAGTCGACCTCCGGAGCGGTCCGGACGCACACCATGCCGTCCGTGTCGTGATGCGGCGAGCCGGGCGGGAGACGCTGACGGCCTACCAGCTCTTCACCATGGTCGACGGCGAGCCGGCTCCGCAGAACTGGTGGGTCGAAGGGGTTCCGGATGTGGAGCCCATCCTCTGAATCGAGCGAGGCGCTCGGGACCGCAGCTTCACCGCCCGCTCAGTCCCAGCGGCGCCCCGTGAGCTCGTGGAGCGCGTCCATCGCAGCCTTCTTCCCCTCTTCGAGGCTGGCGGCGGTCCCCGTCTTCCGCGTGCGCAGGTCGTGCGAGTAGGACTTCCATTCCACCGGCTTGCGCGGATCGCCGAAAACGACCGTCGCGCCACGGGTGGGGTGGATGCCCTGGCTGTCGACCCAACCGCGGTGCACGCGCCCGGGGGACGACAACCAGGCCGACAACTTCTTGGTCGTCGGCAATGCCTTGAAGATGGCCATGCCCGCTCCTGGATGCGACATAACCGCAGCAGAGCAGTCGGCGTCAAGCAACGAGTCCGCGTCCGATGGAGACCTGGACGAAACGAGCCTCAGCCCGTGCCATCGAACGGCCGAAGCGCATCGGTCGACCAGTTCGATGCGTAGGCGTCATAGACCCCCATGCAGACGTCCCGGCGTGCACAGCCTCGACAGGCCGGCGCGTGCTCCCGCCTGCGGTCGGGCGACCAGGAGTAGATGCCCGCGAAGGCGACCCTGCCCGGTGCGGACTGCCATTCCACGGTCACTCTCGGGTCCCAGTGGAGGTCATTCGACAGCATGGAGTGGTCGCCCAGGAGACACATCGGCACGCCAAAGAAGCGGACGATGGCATTCGTCGCGCGCGCGGGCACCCTCGGGAGGACATGCGCCAGTGTCTCCAGGGGGACGGCGAGCTCCTCGTAGACATCCCAGGCGTTCCCCTCGGGTGTGGTGTTGCTCACGACGATCAGCCGTGCCCCGAGCCCGTCCAGCATTTCGACCGTCTCCGGAAGCGATTCCACGTTGTGACGGGTCACCACCGTGTTGGCGAACAGTCCAAATCCTGGCTTGAGCGACCGGGCCAGCTGCATGGCTCGCGTGACGCGGGCAAAGCTTCCTGAGCGACCTGCCATTCGATCGTGCGTGGCCGCGTCTGGGCCATGGACGCTGAACAGCGCCTCGTCGAGCCAGGGCAGCGCACGCTCTGCAAACTCCGGCCTCGACAGCATGGTCCCGATCGTACCCACGCTGGTGCGCATGCCGAGCTTCTTTGCGAGCTTGAGCACGTCGACGAAGCGGGGATGGATCGTGGGTTCACCACCGGTGATGTGCACGTTTCGGACGCCCCGCCGGGCATGCAGCCGCAACACCCGCGCGACCCTGCCCCATGTCACCGGGAAGCCTTTGTAGGTCTGCATCCTGTGCTCTTCAGAGCAGAACACGCACCGTTCCGGGCAGCGGTAGGTCAGATGCAGCTCGAGCCGCGTCATCACCTTCCCGTTCGGTCCGATCCATGGACGGGCCTCGCCAGGCAGCCCGACCTCCGACACCTGCGTCGCGCTGGCCTCGAATCCGGGGGGGACGCCATCCATGTCCCGAGGGTAGCCCGAACCCTGGCTTGTGGGGAACCCGGGTGCGGGCGGCCCCGTTGCCGAATCTTCGCAGACGACGACGGAGCCAGAGGGTAGGACCTTCGTCTTACTTCGGAGGCCCCCATGCGCCGTGCCACCCTGCTCATCGCCCTGCTTGCCGCCTGCAACAACGACGTCGAGAACGACCTGAAGGGTCAAGGGGGAGTCGACACCGGCGCCGACACCGACACCGACACCGACACCGACGCGGACACCGACGCGGACACCGACGCGGACACCGACG
>JAYYRS010000503.1:0-3702 GCA_036126975.1 Myxococcota bacterium | reverse complement strand
TCGAACTGGCGCGAGCGCGTGCGGTGGAACTCGGCCTTGCCTTCGTGGCGGACGGAACGATCGTGGATGACCTGGGCGCGCATCGGCCCGGGCTGGTGGCTGCCGGCGAGAACGCCGTCCGGCATCCATTGGTCGATGCAGGCTTCGACAAGGCCACCGTCCGCGCAGTCGCGAGGCACTACGGCCTGCATGTCTGGGACAAGCCATCCTTTGCCTGCCTGGGCAGCCGGTTCCCCGTCGGGACCCGCGTCACGGAACCCCGGCTGCGGATGGTGCAGGGGGTAGAGAGCTTCCTGCGTGTCATCGGGCTGCGGCACTTCCGGGCCCGCTGGCATGAGGTGGAGGGACAGCCACTCTGCCGGATAGAGGTAGACTCCGGGTCGCTGGAAATCCTCGTGCAGCCCGGTGTGCGAGACGGTCTCATCGAGGCCAGCCAGGCGGAGGGCTTCCGGTGGGTGACGCTCGATCTGATGGGGTACCAGGAGGGGGGCTTGTCGCAGGCGCTCGCCCCGGCAGGGGAGACCGTGTCGACCCCGTCGAGTCCAGACGAAAAGGGCGGGTCTTCGTCGAGCTGACCGGTCTATGGCTGGTGACGTTGCTGCTCATCCGGGCCGTTGTCATGGTCCAGCGGAGCACGGGCCTTCCGGAATGGCTGCTCGCAGCGGTGCCGCTGCTGTTCATCTATGCACCGGTGCTGCTCTGTCGCATGCGCGCCACGGATTCGTGGTCGTATCGACTGAGCATCCCGGCCTTCCGCGACGTGGCCGCGTGGCTCGCGGCGCTCCGCCTGACGGCGTTGGTCGGCCTGGTTGTGGGTGCGCCCTTCCTCGTCGGCTACCACGTCTACCAGACGCGGCTGTTCGGGGCGGTGCCGGGGAGCGGACTCCCCGACGACGTGCTCACCCTTGTCGCCTACCAGGTCTTTTTTGTCGCGATTCCGGAAGAGTTCTTCTACCGCGGCTACTTCCAGACGCGGCTGAATGAGATCTTCCCGCGGCGCTGGCTCGTGTTCGGAACGCCGATGGGGTGGGGCGCGGTTCTCGCGTCGGTGTATTTTGCCTTCGGGCATTCCCTGGTCGAGGTGCAGTGGTGGCACTTCGCCACGTTCTTCCCGGGGCTCGTGTTTGCCTGGATGCGGGAACGGAGCGGCGGCGTCGTCGCGGGTGCGTTCTTCCACGCCGTCTGCAACATCACGGTCGTGATGCTCGACACCCACTACGGCCTGCGTTGAGCCGAGCGGTGGTTTTCAGCGCTCGGGGGGCGGGGGATAGCCGTCGAGCGTTCCCCGTCGCCAGCGCTGGTAGTGCATGGCACAGAACCCCTTGGCGCGAACCGGATTGTCGCAGCCGTCGACCTTGCAGATCCGGCTGACGCGAACCGCCGGGACGCTGGCCGCGGGCTTGGCCTCGAGTGCGGCGATGCGGGCCTCGAGCGCATCGAGTCTCTCGAGCCGCTTCTGGAGGGACCCGAGCTTCTCCTCCATTGCCTCGAGCTGCTCTTCGAGCTCGTCAGCGGTCTCCGCCAGCCGCTTGACGCCGCCGGTCGCGCCGGTCAGCTGGCCGCGGAGGTTGTTGACGAGGTCGCGGATCTCCTTGAAGTCGGTGCGGTTGGGGATCTGTCGCCTGTCGATGGTTTCGTAGATCACATCCTCGACGGGCCGCCGGAACCAGGGGAGCATGGCGTCTGCCACGGTCGCCGCGACGAAGTCCTTGGTGCTGCCCATCGGCCCCCTCCTGCCCACCCCGGGAGACTACCGCGGCGCAGCGGACCGGGCGAATCGGAGAGGGTCGGACATTGCGGGCAGGATTGGTGGTCTTTGTGTCAAGGTTCCGTGCTCGTTGCCGATCGAGACGGGCCAATGGTAAGGTTCCGGGTCCCGCAGCCGTGGCCTGGCTCGCGAGGAGGATTCATGGGTTCGTGTCCCTTCTGCGGGGGCGATGTCTCCGAGGACGTTCTCCTGTATGGGGGACGATGTCCCCACTGTCTCATCCAGATCCCCGGTGAGGAAACGCCCACCGACCCCGGAGAGCAGGCGCAGGCGACCCAGCAGGCCGCCGAAGCCGCAGCCAGGGGGAGAGGGTCGGGCGCTGGCATCGCGGTCGCCGCGGTCGTCCTGCTCGGCCTCGGCTTCGGCGCCTGGTTCGCGACACGTCCGACGCCGCCGGTGGCAGATGATGCATTCATGGATGACAGCGACGACTTCGCCTTCGCGCCCGCGTCGGCGCACCAGGACCTGCCCGTCGCCCCGTCGCCCGATGCGCCAATCGTCGACGGCGCGGCAGCCGACGGCGGGCCGGCGCGCACGCGCTCGAGGGGAGCATCCGGTGGCGCCAGCGGCGGGCCCGCCAGGGTCAGCACGACGCCTCCGACGGGGGGCAGCATCGCCCGCAAGGCCGAGGCGGCGGCCCCCGCTCGGGGCGGGATGGTGCCGACGGTGACGACACCCGGGCCATCGCTCTCGGGCGCTTCGCCGCCCGTCGCGGCGAATCCCCTCGGTGCGTTCGACATGGCCTCTGGGCCCGCGTCCCGTGGGCCGCAGGCCATCGTCCTGGAGAAGCCCGTCGAGATCTACGACATGGTGAAGAAGGTCCTTCGTGTCAACGGCAACCAGATGAAGCAGTGCTATGAACAGCGCCTGAAGGTCCAGAGCGACCTCCGGGGTGCCTGGACCGTCAGCTTCGACATCGAGGAGTCTGGACGGACCGGGAACGTCACCGTCCGGGGGGAGGGCGTCGACGACGGTGAACTCGAGGCCTGCATGCAGGTCAAGGTCCAGAAGTGGACGTTTCAGCGGATTGCGCAGGCGACCCGGATCGACAAGACCTTCCGGTTCGGACGCTGAACCTCATCGGGGGGAACCCGACCCGCCTTGTCGAGACGGGTGCGCCGGCCGTCTG
This sequence comes from Myxococcota bacterium, assembly GCA_036126975.1. Classification (GTDB taxonomy): domain Bacteria; phylum Myxococcota_A; class UBA796; order UBA796; family UBA2385; genus JAYYRS01. The sequence goes on along the minus strand of JAYYRS010000503.1, from coordinate 805 downwards.
AGCACCAGCGCATCCTCTCCGGAGCGATAGTATCGACGGCGGCGACCGGCTTCCTCCCACCCCTGCTCCCGGTACAGGGCGAGGGCCGGTTGGTTGTTCGCGCCCACCTCGAGGAAGAACCAAGCGGCATCCCGGCGTGTCGCCTCGGCATGGAACGCCTCGAGGAGCGCGCGACCGAGCCCCCGACCGCGCGCATGCGGTGCCACGCCGATCCGCAGCAGCTCGGCCTCTCCCGCCGCGACCCTGCCCAGGACATGGCCCGCTGCCGCTCCGGTCTCGTCGAGAAGCAGCGCGAAGTCAGCGGGCTGCGCCAGGGTCCCCCGGAGCTGCGCCATCGTCCACGCGGCATCTCCAAATGCGGCCTGCTCCATGGCAAGCAGTGTCGAGAGGTCAGCGGGGCGGGCGGGGCGGATCAAGGTGCGGACGCCGCGATGGCTGGGATGATGCGCACTCCGACCCGACGGCGCTGTTCTGCAGCCCAGCGTCCGTATGCGATCGCTGCCGCCTCGTCGGCATCCGCGGCGTCGTCCGCACGGCTCCGGGCGGGCATCGTCACGTTCCGCGCCACGTACCGCTCCGCCATCATCCGGCTGTACAGTGCGCCGGCCAGCTGCTCCTCGGTGTGGCCCACGCGTTCGAGAAAGGCGGCCCACGCGCGAGGATCGACCCAGGTCCGGCGAAGGGCAGCGAGGCGCTCCCGGACTTCGGCGGGGGATGGTTCATACACGGCGATGTCTCCAGCGAGTCCGCGAGCAAGCGCGAGTTCGACCAGAGCCTCCAGCGGATCGTCGCGGCGTGCCTGGAG
>JAYYRS010000502.1:0-5598 GCA_036126975.1 Myxococcota bacterium | reverse complement strand
CGTCCCGACCGCCATCACCGCCTCCGCCATCGTCCAGCCTCGCTCGCGCGCGAGCGGCAGCGGGTAGGGACGGTGCAGCAGCACGGCCGATGCCACGGGGTCCGCGCATCCGAGGGCGAATCGGTGTGTCGACGTTGCCCGACGCGTGGGGAGGATCCGATTGTCGGAGACGACATCCACGGCCGCGTGGTGCGGGACCATGCGGTTCCCCGCTGCGTCGACCATGACGCGGGCGAAGGCCGCGCCGGGCAGCCCCGCGAGTCCCCGGGCCGCCTCGCCTTCGGCCGGCAGGCTGTCGCCCGGGTCGACCCGGTAGGCCCGGTCTCCCGAAGGGAGGGGCCCGTCGAGCGTGAGGGTCCCATCGCCAGCAACGGCGACGATCCCGACCTCACCAACCACCGTTTCGACAGGCAGGCCCTTCTCCTCCACGGAGAAGGTGCCATCGCCGAACGGTCCGAATCCCTCATAGTCCACAAAGCCGCCGGGCCGGGAGACGACACGCAGGCGCTGGCCCGGCTGCGCGCCCGGCCACACCGTCCAGCCCTCGGCCGCATCCCGCTGATCGCGCGCACCGCCCACATCCGGCACTGCGTCTCCCCCCACGGCGGGCAGGCGGACGGAACCGCAGCGCGCCTCGACCACGAGCACCATGCTCCGGAGGGGCTCTCCGGTCGGGATGGCATGGCCGGGCCCGCTGTTGGTGACCGTCGCCTCGACGATCAACGCGTCCGCTTCGGTGCGGGTCTCGAGCTGGACGGTGGCCGCCAGCTCGAGCATGCGCTGCTCGGGATGGCGCGGCCCGAACCAGACATGGCGACGCACGGCACCGGGGTGTCGCATCCATCCGGCGGCGACGCCTCCCTCGAGGTCGAACACGTTCCCCAGGTCCGCAGAGTTGCCCGCATCGGGGTCGGGTGGCATGTGGCATGACTGGCAAGGGACGCCGGCGCCGAGCGGCCCGTCGACCAGTTCGCTGTAGGTCGAGTGGACAGGCAGCCGTCCCTCCGGCCAGCGCGCTGGATCGATCGATGCGCCGGGTACCAGCACGGGCTGGTCATACTCATGGCACCCCGAGCACATGGTCGCATCCTTGAAATGGTCGCGCTCCACGCTCCCCATCCGGGGGTTCAGCACGTCTCCGTAGGGGCCGAACGCCAGGGGCGCCCACGGACCCGCCGTGGTCCCCTCCTCGCTCGGCCGGAGGATGCGAAGCCGTCCGGCGACACCCGGCTCGGGACTCTCGAGGTCGATGGACTCCACCTTGTGGCACACGTCACAGTGGACACCGTAGTCATGGGACAGCCCCACAGCATCGAGCAGGTCACGCCCTCCGAGTTCGCCGTCGATGCCGGGAGCGTGGCAGTCCGCACAGGCGCCGGTCTGCTCCGCGACCCCATCACACGGCGACGCCGCACCGCAGTCTGGGTTGAGGTCGGGCAGCGTCCCCGCACCCAGGTAGCACCGCTCCGCGGCCGCAGCCGTCCCGGGGCCGATGCCCGTCGCCCAGGTGCCGCCCCGGGCCTCACATACCGCCGGATCGGCGTACGCGTCGGCCGTCCCGGCGTACACATCGTGCAACACCGGATTGCTCGCTGCGGTCCGGTGCACGGAGTCCATCCAGTCCGCGTTGATCGTGACGTGACAGTGGGAGCAGTAGTTCGTGTTGTCGTTTCGCTCTGGCGTGCCGGGATCCTGGAAGATGTAGAGCGGGTTGTCGCCCGTCTCATACCGGGCGAGGTCGATGTCCACTCCGCTCTCGAAGTGGCGCTCATAGAGCTCGAGCCCCCCGATCCGGGCCTCTGGATGGGAGACCGCGACGGCGGGCGTCCCCACCGAGAGGTCGAGTTCCAGCGTCGCCGCGCCAGCCGCGTCCGTGACTGCGGCGACGTCCGAACCGGGCTGGGTGACCGGCACACCCGCAAGCGGCGCGCCATCCAGCGTGACCCGGACCTCGACCGACCGGGCGGTGGGCGATGCCTCCTCGGACGGCTCGCGGCCGCTGTCGTCCCCGAGCGGGGCCCCGGCAGCGTCCGCGGCGCGCGGGGACGGACCCGCGGTGTCCAGCCCCGGGGCACCCGCACACGAGACCAGGACCAGCCCGAGCCAGGTCGCCCTCACCGAGACCCCGTGAGCACTGCAGTCTCCAGCGCGGCGGCGAGTGCCAGCCGTGCATCGTCGACCTCCTCCGCCAGTGCAGCGGCCCGCCGCTCGAGATTCATCGCGTCCAGCTCCGCTGCTGCCACCACGCGGCCGGTGGCGTCTCCGCCGTCCGCCACGGCCTCCACCCGCGCCGACAGCGCACCGCGCAGGGCGAGCAGGCGGAGGTGCTCGAGGTGGGCCTCGACGTGTTCCAGGGACTCACCAAACCGTTCACGAAGCACCACCACTCGCTCCCTTTCAGTCCTAACCAACTCGAGCCGTGCTCCAAGCCGGGCGGTCTCGGCGTCATCGGGTTCGCGTCCGAGCGCGTGGTTTGCACCGCGGATGTGCGCAATGAGCGTCGTGAGCTCGCGGGCCCGGGCTCGGGCGCGCTGCATCACGTCATCGAGGTCGTGCATCCGCTGTCGGAGCATCCCGGCATGGGGTGCCACCTCCACCACCACGCGGCCCGGCCCCACCGGCTCGACCCGGCTGTGGGCCATGAGTGTCCCGACCGCCCGGACGAGCGCCTGCCGCGCGCTCCGCTCCCCTGCGGAGACGCCGCCGGATTCGGAGGCTCCCGCGCGCGAGAGCAGCGCAAGGACCGCGACGGCACCAAGCGCGACGGCTCCCAGCATCGGATGCTGGAACACCGTCAGCGCGATCCCGCCAAGCGCGACGCCCAGCAGCAGCCACGGAGGAACGCTCCCACCCCGGGGCACCCAGCCCTCCAGCGTCCGCCCCTTGGCCTCCACATGGTCGAGGCGGGCGAGTGCGCGGGCGACACGCCGCAGGTCCGTCTCCAGCGAGCCATCGGCAGAACCGTCTCCTCCAAGCTCCTTGAGAACGGGCAGGACGCCAGCATAGTGCAACGCGCGCCGCCACTCGCTCGCATCGAGCGCCTCGCCGTCTGGCGGGCGGATCGGGTCGACGAGACCCGACAGATAGCCGACATCGATGACGGCATGCTGGGAGGCTGGCAGGTCGCTCATGCCGTCCAGCATAGCGAGCCGCACCGCGGCTGCTACCCTCGCGCCGCGGAGTAGCCATGAGACCCCTGCTCGTTCTCGACTTCGATGGAACGATGACCGATGCCGAGAAGGAGGGCGCCCCCTTTCGCGGCGCCTACCTCGACGACATCGCCACCCTCGCGGGCCTGCCCCGAGACGAGGTGGAATCCCTGGCCGTGCGATTCGAGGCGGAGGTGGCGCGGAATGCGCACGCCGAAGGCTGGCTGTACGGTGGCAGCATCGTGGCCCCTGCCACCGTGGACCCGTACCTGCGCATCATGCCCGTCGCGCGGAGGATCCTGGACGAGGCCGGCGCGTTCACCGTGCCCGCAGAGCGCGACCGCCTGCTCGACGGCGTCCTCTACAAACACAACTACGGCCGCACCGCCATCGCGTTCCGCCCGGGCGCCGGGGCGGTGCTCCGAAGCCTCCGGGGCACCCAGACCTACATCGTCACGAACTCCCACACGGATGCGGTCCAGCAGAAGCTCACGGTGCTGGGGGGGGACGGCGGCGATCTCGACTGGCTCGTGGCCCGTGTGCGGGGTCGTGCACAGAAATACGTAATCGATGCCTCCTGGACCGCTGTCGCCCCGTCGATGCAGCTCCCCGGCCTCGCGCGTCCCGTCCTCCTGCGCCGGCGGCGCTACCACGACGCACTCGAGGCACTGCGGCAGCGCGCTGGCGTGGGGTGGCGCGACGTGGTCGTGGTCGGCGACATCTTCGAGCTGGATCTTGCGCTGCCGCTCGCGCTGGGGGCACGCGTGGGCCTGCTGTGCAATGCGTTCACACCGACCTGGGAGCGGAACTTCCTCGCCGCACATCCGCGGGGCGAACTGCTGCAGGACGTCGCCGATATTCCCCGCTTCGCAGAACTCTCCCCCGATGGGGCAGCGGACGGGTAGTCTGCTCCCATGCGCACCGACCCCGTCGACGCCGCCCGGTTCTACCTCGAGGGACTCGCGAGCCTGCACCTGCGCAAGCGGGTCGCAGCGGCCGACATCCGGGCAGTACTTCGCGCCTCTCCACCCATCGAGTACGCCGCGGGCCAGTGCATATTCCGGCAGGGCGAGCCCGCCGATGCAGCCCTGCTGGTGGTGCATGGAGAGCTGAGCGTGTTCGTCTCGGGGCCAGACGGAGACCGCGTGGTGGGCGCGGTCGGGTCGTGGGACGTGGTGGGCGAGACCGCGCTGTTTGCTCCCGACCATCCGCGCAGTGCATCGGTCCGCGCGAGCCGGGACTCGACCTGTCTGGTCATCACGCGGGACATGCTCGCGGCCGGCCGGAGCAACGGGGTCGTGGCGGCGCTCGAGTACCACCTGCTTCACACCATGTCCCACCGGATCCGCGTCACCAACCACGGCATCCATGCTGCGTGGCGCGAGCTGGAGCGCGGTGCGCGTCTGGTCGGGGACACGCCATGAGCGTCGCGAGCTGGAGCGAACAGGCGGACCGACTCCTGGCCGCACATCCGCACGTTGATGCCACCCCGGGGGACGTCGAGGCTCTGCTGAGTGCCTGCACCGTCCGCCGACTTCCACGCGGCGAGGTCCTCTGCCGTGAGGACGACCCCGGCACGTGGCTCTTCATTCTTCTCGAGGGCACCATCCGGGTGAGCAAGCGGGACGTCTCCGGGCGCGAACGCCCGGTCGGTACGGTCGAGGCCCCGACCCTCCTGGGCCAGATGGGCATCATCGACCGCGCGCGCCGGACGGCCACCTGCACGGCCGATACCGACGCAGTGGTCGCCGGCCTGGACCAGGGATCCTTCCAGGCGCTCGTCCGCCAGACCTCGCCCCGCGGAGCGGCCCTTCGCCGCCTCCTGCTCAGCTCGCTCACGCGGCAGCTCGTCCACGGGAATCACCGGATGCGGAGTTTGCTCGCCGCCCGAAGCGGCACACCGGACGCGGTGGCGGGTGGCCGGGCCGCGCTGCGCCACACCGCCGGCGTGCTTGAGGGCTGGACCGACGATGCAGGGCCGGATCCCGCGCAGGCCAGCCCATCCGGGAAGCCTTGACCCATGGGGGCTGCAGCGATACGAATTTACCTTGTCCCGGGTCCGCAGTGACACCTCGCTGCGGGCCCCCGGGCCGCGCCGGCCGGCGTCGCCCCCCCCGACCTCCCGGTCGGGCGCACCTCGTCATCGGACACCGCAGATGAAGTGGCTGACCAAGTTCCTCACGTCCACCATCGGGATGAAGGTCCTCATGGCGGCAACCGGTCTCGTCCTGTTCGGCTTCGTGGTCGTCCACATGGTGGGCAACCTGCAGGTCTTCCTCGGCGAGCACACCTACAACCACTACGCCCAGATGCTGCAGGGCAATCCGGAGATCGTCTGGATCGCCCGGATGGCGCTGCTCGGCGCCGTGGTGGCGCACATGTACAGCGCGGTCGTGCTGACGCTCCGCAGCCGGGCTGCGCGTCCCAAGGGCTACAAGGTCAAGAAGTG
>JAYYRS010000501.1:0-20680 GCA_036126975.1 Myxococcota bacterium | reverse complement strand
GGGCAGACGACGGGGCCGCACCTGCATTACGAGGTGCATGTGGACGGTCAGCCGGTGGACCCGTTGGAGTACTTGGAATAACGGGACGGGCGCGGTGGCTCGCACCCGCCCCTTGACGGCGGCAGTGTCGCGCGCACCTTGTCCCAATCGCCGGTCACCGACCTGTACAGGTGGCCGCCCCTGGCTCTCGGAGAGACGCGATGCTCGGCCTCGAAGGCGTCTATACCAAGGTCTTCGGCACCCGCTCGGAGCGCTTGCTGAAGAAGAAGCGACCCCTCGTCGCACGCATCAACGGTCTCGAGTCCGCCATCAAGGCGCTGAGTGACGACGAGCTCCGGGGCAAGACCGGGGAGTTCAGGCAGAAGATCGAGGCGGGTGCGAGCCTCGATGACCTTCTGCCGGAGGCGTACGCCGTCGTCCGCGAGACCGCGGTCCGCACGCTCGGTATGCGGCACTTCGACGTGCAGCTGCTGGGAGGCGTGGTCCTTCATGAAGGCATGATCGCCGAGATGAAGACGGGGGAGGGCAAGACCCTCACCGCGACGCTGCCGGTGTACCTCAATGCGCTGTCGGGCAAGGGGGCCCATGTGGTCACCGTCAATGACTACCTCGCGGCCCGCGATGCGGAGTGGATGGGGAAGATCTACCGGTTCCACGGACTCGATGTCGGGACGGTCCTGACCAAGGAGCGCAACCCGGCGGCGAAGCAGCTGGCCTACAAGGCCGACATCACGTACGGCACGAACAACGAGTTCGGGTTCGACTATCTGCGGGACAACATGAAGTTCCGCATCGAGGAGTACGTCCAGCGAGGCCACAACTTCGCAATCGTCGACGAGGTCGACTCCATCCTCGTGGATGAGGCGCGCACCCCGCTGATCATCAGCGGTCCGGCGAGGCAGGACGTCGACCGCTACTACGTGATCGATGCGGTCGTTCCCAAGCTCCAGGCCGAGATCGACTACCTGGTCGACGAGAAGTCCCGTTCGGTCCAGCTCACGGACTCCGGTGTGGACCGGGTCGAGGACCGCATCGGAATCGACAACCTCTATGACCCCAACAACATGGAGGTCCTTCACCACGTCAACCAGGCGCTGAAGGCCCACACGCTGTTCAAGCGCGATCGGGACTACGTCGTTCAGGGCGGTGAGGTCGTCATCGTGGACGACAACACCGGTCGGCTGATGCCCGGGCGGCGCTGGTCGGATGGCTTGCACCAGGCCGTCGAAGCGAAGGAGAAGGTCCGGGTACAGCCGGAGAGCCAGACCTACGCGACCATCACGTTCCAGAACTACTTCCGCATGTACACCAAGCTGGCGGGCATGACCGGAACCGCAGACACCGAGCGGGAGGAGTTCCAGAAGATCTACAACCTCGATGTGCTGGTCGTTCCGACCAACAAGCCCGTCGTACGGGCCGACGAGGACGATGTCGTCTACAAGACGCAGGCCGAGAAGTTCCGGGCCGTGCTCGACGAGATCGAGTCCGTGCACGCCAAGGGCCAGCCCACGCTCGTGGGGACCGTATCCGTAGAGAAATCCGAGATCGTGAGCCGCCTGCTGCGGCAGCGCGGGATCCCCCACGAGGTCCTGAACGCCCGGAACCATGCCCGGGAATCGCAGATCATCGTGCATGCCGGACGGAAGGGGGCGGTCACGATCTCCACGAACATGGCGGGCCGCGGCACGGACATCAAGCTGGGCGGAGACCCCGAAGCGATGGCGTGGGAGGAGGTCGGCAAGGACAAGGCGGAGGATTCTGCCGAGTTCGTGGCTGCATTCGACAAGTTCAAGGCCCAGTGCGGCGCCGAGCGGGAAGAGGTCCTCGACCTTGGTGGCCTCTACATCCTCGGCACGGAGCGCCACGAGTCGAGGCGCATCGACAACCAGCTCCGGGGCCGGTCGGGTCGGCAGGGAGATCCCGGACGGTCCAAGTTCTTCCTGGCCCTGGACGACGACCTGCTGCGCATCTTCCAGGGCGACAAGTTGATCGGCTGGATGGAGAAGATGGGCCTCGAAGACGATGAGGCGATCGAGCATCGCTGGATCAACAAGTCCATCGAGGATGCCCAGAAGAAGGTCGAGGGGCACAACTTCAACATCCGCAAGAACCTCCTCGAGTATGACGACGTGATGAACCTGCAGCGGCGGAGCATCTACGACATGCGGCGCAAGGCGCTTGTCGGGGAAGGAATTCGGGACATGGTCGCCGAGGCGCTCGGGAACCTCGTCGACGACATCATGGACGAGACCATTCCCGAAGGCGCGCATCCGGAGAGCTGGGACATCGCGACCTTCCGGGAGCGAGCCGAGCAGATCCTCCTCGTCGAGTTTGACGAAGATGATGTCGAGCTTCGGGACCATGCGTGGGAGGAGCTCCGGCAGCGGCTGCTCGACGAGGCGAGCGAGCGCTACGAGGCCAAGGAGGGCGAGGTTGGCGAAGATCAGCTCCGCCAGGTCGAGCGGATGCTTCTCCTCCAGTTCACCGACCAGTACTGGAAGGACCATCTTCTCGCGATGGACCGGCTCCGAGATGGAATCGGACTGCGCGGATACGGCCAGCGCAACCCACTGCTCGAGTACAAGCGGGAAGGAACCGACATGTTCCGCCTCATGAACTCGCTGCGGGATGAGTCGGTCGTCTCCCGGGTCCTCCGCATGGAACCGCAGGAGGAAGCGGAGCTGCCCGAGGTCAGCAAGCAGGCGGCCCGTCAGCTCGCCGCTGCCCTCCCGGGCTCGACAGATGACGTCGCCGCGGCGGCGGCTCCGGCCCCCGCTCCTGCAGCACCCGCCGTGACGATGGAGCAGGTGCGTCGGCAGCTCGCCCAGCAGCAGCAGCAGGCCGCGGCCGCGGCGGCTCCGCGGCGTCCGGAAAAGGGCATCGCGGCCAAGCGATTCGGCATCGCCCAGGGCGTGAAGCGAAACGATCCGTGTCCCTGTGGCTCCGGTCAGAAGTTCAAGAAGTGCTGCTTCAAGGTTGTCGATCCGGAGTCGCAGCCGGGCGTCTGAGCTCGGCGGGCCGGGAGCCTTTTCAACCGGGCCGGGCCGACGGTGCCGGTGGGCAGACGCGCTTGCCGATGAGTCCCGCCCGGGCTACGTCGCGGGCGCCTCGCGCGAGTCCGCGCGGGAGCTCCACGTCGGAGCAACGCCCGCACCCTGTGGTGCCGCGTCGTGACCCACCCGGGTCGTGCGCGGTGGGGTGCGGTCGCCGGCGGTCGAACAACCCGAAACGGGTGCCGCGTATGGCACTCCAGGAGACACATCATGGCGAGCATCTCGCTCCGTGACCTGCTCGAGGCAGGCGTCCACTTCGGCCACCAGACCCGGCTCTGGAACCCGAAGATGAAGCGCTACATCTACGGCGAGCGCAACGGCATCCACATCATCGACCTGCAGAAGACGGCGATGGGCCTCATCAACACGACTCGGTTCGTGTCCCAGACCGTGGCGCGCGGGGGCACCGTGCTGTTCGTCGGTACCAAGCGGGCCGCTCGGGAGATCGTCGCCGAGGAGGCCGTCCGGGCCGGGATGTTCTACGTGAACAACCGCTGGCTCGGCGGAACGCTCACCAACTTCCAGACGGTCAAGAAGTCGATCGAACGCCTCGTGAGCCTCGAGAAGGCCCGGGACGACGGCCGGCTGGAGCTCCTCACCAAGAAGGAGGCCCTCGACATCACCCGCAAGATCGACAAGATGGACCGGTCGCTGGGCGGGATCAAGACCATGAAGTCCACGCCGGGCATCATGTTCGTCATCGACCCCAAGCGGGAGCACATCGCCGTGTCGGAAGCCCGCAAGCTGGGCATCCCGGTGGTGGGGCTCTGCGATACGAACTGCGATCCGGACGGGATCGCACACGTGATCCCCGGCAACGACGACGCGATCAAGAGCATCCGGCTCTTCACGGGCGCCATCGCAGACGCGGTGCTCGAGGGCTCCCAGATGAGCCGCTCGAACCTCGGCGAGGCGGTTGTCGCATCGACCGACGTGGGCGATGTCGAGGTCATCCGCAAGTCGGCACCCGTCGAGGCGGCCCCTGCAGCCGAGGAGGCCGCTGAGGCTGCTGAGGCCGCGGACGCGGCGGACGCCGCGGAAGTCGCCGAGGCACCCGCAGAGGCCTGAGGCCACACCGGGGCTTCGGCCCTTCATCCCAATCGTTCCACGAAACCACCCGCCTGTCGGGCCCTTGACCGCTGCGCCTCAGGCGCAGCGCCGGGCCGGCAGCGCGAGAGGAGCCCCCATGTCCATCTCCATGGCAGACATCAAGTCCCTCCGTCAGCGCACTGGCGCTGGCATCCTCGACTGCAAGAAGGCCCTGGCCGAGTCCGGCGGCGACGTCGACGGTGCCATCGACTGGCTCCGGAAGAAGGGGATTGCGAAGGCGGCCAAGAAGGCCGGTCGCGCCGCCACCGAGGGGCTGGTCCACAGCTACATCCACGCGGGTGGAAAGATTGGCGTCCTCGTCGAGGTCAACTGTGAGACCGACTTCTGCGCGATGAACGATCGGTTCAAGGAGTTCGTCCAGGACGTGGCGATGCACATCGCCGCTGCAGGTCCGGAGTACGTTCGTCGCGAGGAGGTGCCCGCCGCGGCCTTCGAGAAAGAGAAGGCCATCCAGCTCGCCAAGACGATGGAGGAGGGCAAGCCCGAGCACATTGCAGAGAAGATCGTCACGGGTCGGATGAACAAGTTCTACGAGGAGGTCTGCCTGCTCGAGCAGAAGTTCATCAAGGACGACAAGAAGACCGTCCAGCAGTTCGTGGAGAGCACCGTGGCCGTGATCGGGGAGAACATCCAGATTCGGCGCTTCGCCCGGTTCTCGCTCGGTGAAGGACTGCAGAAAAAGGAAGAGGACTTCGCCGCTGAGGTCGCCAAGGCCACCAGCGGGAGCTGAACGGCGCTTCCTCCCCTGCGGTCGCCCCGTGGGGCGGCCCATCCGCCCCGTGGTGGCCCATGTCTGATACGCCCGTCTACAAACGCGTCCTCCTCAAGCTGTCCGGCGAGATGCTCGCTGGCGGTGGGGCAGGGGGCATCGATCCCCAGATCATTCGCCGGTTCGCTGCCGATGTGAAGGCTGCGCGCGACCTCGGTGTCGAGATCTGCATCGTGATCGGAGGTGGCAACATCTTCCGGGGGCTGGCGGGAGCCTCGCGCGGCATGGACCGTGCGCATGCCGACTACATGGGAATGCTCGCCACGGTCATCAACGCTCTCGCGCTCCAGGACGCTCTGGAGCAGCAGGGTGTCTACACCCGGGTCATGTCTGCCATCGCAATGGACCAGGTGGCGGAGCCGTACATCCGTCGACGTGCGGTCCGGCATCTCGAGAAGGGACGAGTCGTCATCTTCGCCGCCGGCACAGGCAATCCCTACTTCTCTACGGACACGGCAGCCGCGCTCCGTGCCGCCGAAATCCATGCGGACGTCATCCTGAAGGCGACGAAGGTCGACGGTGTCTACGACATGGACCCGGCCAAGCATGCGGAGGCCGTCCGTTTCGATGAGCTGACCTATCTCGAGGTCCTGAACCGCGGCCTCCGGGTCATGGACAGCACGGCCATCAGCCTGTGCATGGACAACGAGATCCCCATCGTGGTTTTCGAGAACGCGGATGGCAATATTCCCCGTGTTGTCTGCGGTGCCGCCATCGGTACCCATCTGCGCGCGACCGCAAGCGGCTGAGCGCTTCTCTCAAGGGCCCTCGATGCGTCGGCCCGAGCCTGCCCCGGGAGTTCCCATGACCAGCGAATACCTCGATGCGATGAAGGAAGACTTTGGCAAGGTGGACGCCCACCTTGCGCGGGAACTGACGACGGTTCGGACCGGGCGCGCCTCGCCGCAGATTCTCGAGAACCTGCAGGTCGAGGTGGCTTCCTACGGCGCAAAGATGCCGATCAACCAGTTGGCCACCATCACCGCGCCGGATGCGCGGATGCTGGTCGTCAATCCCTGGGACAAGGGAACGATTCCCGACATCGAGAAGGGCATCGCCGTCTCGGGGCTGAACCTGAATCCGAGCAACGACGGCCAGATCATCCGGGTGCCCATTCCCGCTCTCACGGGTGAGCGCCGCAAGCAGCTTGTGCGACAGGTCGGCCAGTTCCTGGAGGCTGCCCGGGTGCGCGCGCGCGCGGTGCGGAAGGAGTACAACGACATCTTCAAGGAGCTCGAAGCAGAAAAGGAGATCTCCGAGGATGAGTTGAAGCGGATGCTCGACCAGGTCCAGAAGGGCACGGACGCTTGTGTGCAACGCCTCGAGGCGGCCTCCTCTGCCAAGGAGCAGGAAGTCCTCGAGGGATGACCACGCCGCTGCCAGCGCGGGTTCCTCGGCACGTCGCCATCATCATGGACGGCAACGGCCGCTGGGCGGAGGCCCGCGGGCTTCCGCGGGTCGCTGGCCATGAAGAAGGTGCGAACAGCGTCCGCGAGATCGTGCGGGCCTGTCGCAAGGCGGGCGTGGAAGCGCTGACCCTGTACAGCTTCTCCACGGAGAACTGGCGTCGGCCGAAGACCGAGGTGGGCGCATTGATGTCGCTTCTGCAGCGATATGTGCTGCAGGAGCGCCAGGAGCTCATGGAGAACGGGATCCGTCTCCAGGCGATCGGACAGGTCGAGCGGCTGCCTGTGTTCGTCCGAACCCCGCTGCGGGCACTCGTCCGGGAAAGCCGCGAGAACCATTCGATGACGCTCAACCTTGCGCTCTCGTATGGAGGCCGCGCGGAGATCGTGGATGCCGTACGCTCTCTCGCCGACGATGTGAAGCGTGGACGCCTGAAGCCCGACGACATCGACGAGGATTCGATCTCGACGCGGCTCTACACGGCGGGACAGCCAGACCCCGACCTCCTGATCCGGACATCGGGCGAGCTGCGTGTCAGCAACTTCCTCCTCTGGCAGATCGCCTACGCGGAGATCTACGTCACGGACGTCGCCTGGCCTGATTTCCGAGTCCCGGAACTGGAGGCGGCCTTTGCCGCCTACAGCAGCCGGCAGCGACGGTTCGGCAAGACCGGCGCCCAGCTCCGTGGAGGTGCCTCTTGATCACCCGGATCGTCGCGGCCGTGGTCGCGCTCGGAATCGTCGTTCCGGCACTGGTCTTTGGTGGCCAGCTCGGTGCTGAACTCCTCGTGATGCTCGTCGTACTGATCGCGATGGACGAGCTCGCCCGCATGGTCTCGCCCGAAAGGGTTCTGCCCGCAAGTGCGTTGCTGGTCGTCAGTGGCGGGACCGTGTACGCGGCGCTGACCTGGGGGAGTGGAGATCTGGGACTGATCGCCATCGCCTTGTGTGGTCTGGCCGTGTTGCTCTTCGGCCTGTTTCGTTTCGACGACACGAAGCGGGGAGCCGAGGTCGCCATGGCGATGGCTGCCGCCCTCGTCTACGTTCCCGTGCTTCTCCATTTCCTGCCCAAGGTACGCGCCTTTGAGGATGGGCTGGTCTGGGTTGCGCTCATCATGGTGGTGACGTTCTCCGGCGACACCGGCGGCTATTTCGCGGGCCGGGCGTTCGGAAAGACAAAGCTCTTCCCCCGGGTCTCGCCAAAGAAGACCTGGGAGGGTGCCTTGGGTGGGATCGCGCTCGCGGTGGTGGGAGCGTGTGTCGTCAAAGCGCTTGGGCTGCCTGGTGTCGGATGGGGACACGCGATCGCGCTCGGCGTCCTCTTGGACGGGTTCGGTGTCGTCGGCGACCTCGTCGAGTCCATGCTCAAACGCGCGCATGGTGTGAAGGATTCCGGCTGGATCATGCCTGGACATGGCGGCATCCTCGACCGCGTCGACAGCCTGTTGTTCACCGGACCGGTGGCGTTTGCCTACGCCACGGTCTTCGGCCTGGGCTGACCTGCGCCAGTGGGAACGGCCCTCCGACGGTCCTGGGGCGTCGCGGCGGCCATCACGGCTGCGCAGGCCGCCGTCGCGGCCCGGGTGGGCCTGGGAGATGACGAGGCGCTCTACTGGACGTGGGCGCAGTCGCCCGGCGTCCTCACGGTGGACCATCCCCCTGTCGTCGCCTGGCTCATTGGCCTCGGCACTGCGGTGGCTGGCCATACGCCCCTGGGCGTCCGCCTGCCATTCCTCATCTGCGGACTGCTGACCTGCATGGTGCTGGGTGCGTGGGTGCGGCGGGTCGCAGGCGAAGGAGCAGCAGCCGTGGCCATCGTCGTGTTTGCGGTCGCTCCGCTCTTCGCCGTTGGCCGCGTCTTCGCAGCGCCCGACATGCCGCTCTGGCTGTTCACGGCGCTCGCCGGCCTTGCGCTCGACCACGCCCTGGATGGCGGCAGGCTTCGCGCCTGGCTGGCCGCCGGGCTCGCGGTGGGACTGGGGCTCTGGACGAAACTCACGATGGGGCTGCTGCCTGTGGGGGTCCTTGCCCTCCTGCTGCTCGCTCCTTCGCTTCGACCTGTCCTGCGTTCGCCGGGGCCCTGGGTCGCGTCGGCGGTGGCGGCCGCAGTCTGGTGCCCGTGGCTGGTGCAGCAGGCAGCCGGGGACTGGCCGACACTCCGGTTCCATCTGTCCGGGCGGCACGGAGCGCCACCGGGCATCGGCGGTCTGCTGGGCAGCGCGGCGGGACAGCTGGCGTACCTGAGCCCCCTGGTCGCGGGTGCGGTGCTGTTTGCCCTGGTTCGTCCTTCAACGCGAACACTCCGTGCGTGGAGGCTGCCACAAGCGATTGCGATCCCGCCGCTGGTGGTCTTCACCGTTGTCGGCGCGTTCACCCGCGCCCTGCCGCACTGGGCGGGGCCGGGCTGGCTCGCCGGGCTCGTGCCGGCGGCCGCGCTCCTCTCGGCTCACGGACGCCTGCGCTGGGTCGTGCTGGGGCTCGCCTCGGCGATGTCTGCGGCCGTGCATGTCCAGTCAGTGCATCCGGTCTTGCCGCTCGGTCCTGGGGACCCGACCCACGATCTGCATGGCTGGCCTGCGGTCGGCGAGCGTCTCTCCCAGGCGGCTGGTGTGGCGGATGAAAACGGGTGTCTTCCGCGCCTTCGGGGCACCCGGTACCAGACCGCGGCGCAGGCGGAATTCAGTCTGCGGAAGACAGGTGGCCGTGTGTGGCCGCTGGCCCGGCCGCTTGGGCGTCCCGCGCCCACGCCGGAAGACCCGGCAGAACGTTGTGGGGTCATGCTGGTCGTCGCATCCGACCGCTACCCGCTCGAGCGGGCCTGTCCGGTGTTGCACAGCGTGCCGGTTCTCCGAGGGGGCATCGCGGTCCGGGAACTGCGCATCCACCGCTGCCCTTGAACCGGTGCGCCCGAACCAGATGACCCGGCCGTTGCGGGCCGGGTCAGGAGAGCTGCTGGACGTCTGGTTCAGGCGAAGAACGCCTTCACGGCGTCGACCATGTCGACCTCTTCCCAGGCGAACCCCTGGTCCTCTCTGCCGAAGTGGCCGTAGGCGGCTGTCTTCTGGTAGATGGGAGCCTTGAGGCCGAGGTGCGCGATGAGGGCGGCCGGCTTGACGGGGAAGACCGCCTTGACGCACTCGGCCAGCTGCTCATCGGTGACGGTCCCGGTGCCGTAGGTCTCGACCATCACGCTGACGGGAGCCGCGACGCCGATGGCGTAGGCCAGCTGCACCATGCACTTCGTGGCGAAGCCGGCAGCGACGAGGTTCTTCGCGATGTAGCGGCCGACGTAGGCCGCGGAGCGGTCCACCTTGGACGGGTCCTTGCCCGAGAAGGCGCCGCCACCATGTGCGCCGTGCCCCCCGTAGGTGTCAACGATGATCTTGCGGCCGGTGAGGCCGGCATCGCCCATGGGGCCGCCGACGACGAAACGCCCGGTGGGGTTGACATGGTAGATGGTCTCGGCGTCGAGAAGGCTTGCAGGAAGCACCTTCTTGATCAGCTTTTCGACGATCTCCGCGCGGATGAAGTCGAGCGTCACCTCGGCGGAGTGCTGCGTCGAGATGACCACGGTATGGATGCGGGTGGGCTTGCCTTCGACGTACTCCACGGTGACCTGGGACTTGGAGTCGGGGCGTGCCCACGCCATCTCGCCGGACTTCCGCAGCCGCGCGAACTCCTCGAGAAGCTTGTGGGAGTACAGGATGCTCATGGGCATGAGCTCGGCGGTCTCGTCGCATGCGTAGCCGAACATCATCCCCTGGTCGCCCGCGCCCTGCTCTTCATGCAGCCCCTTGCCCTCGTCCACGCCCTGGGCGATGTCGGGGCTCTGCTGCTCGACCGCGGTCATGATGGCGCAGGTGTTGCCATCAAAGCCCTTTTCGCTCGTGTCGTACCCGATGTCGTTGACGACCTTGCGGATGATCTCCGGGTAGTTGACCACCGCCTTTGAGGTGATCTCACCGGCGACGACGACCAGTCCAGTCTTCACGAGGGTCTCGCAGGCGACACGCGCAGCGGGATCCTGGGCGAGGTGGGCGTCGAGGATGGCATCCGAAATCTGGTCGCACATCTTGTCGGGATGACCCTCCGATACGGACTCGGAGGTGAAGAGGTAGTTGCGGCGGTCAGCCATCGGCGCGGCTCCAGCGAAGGGCGATGTGTAGAGAGGACGGGACGGTTTAGGTCTGCCAAAAGGGCATGTCAAGCCCTTCGAGCCTGCAGGATGTCTCTCACTGCCGCCACGTCCGCGGGCGCGACGCTCACTCCGGAGTAGCCGAGATCCCGCAGCGCGCAGACGACGATGGGTTGGCGAGCCGCGGGGCCCGCTGCCTCGAGGGACCGGTTTGCGCTGCGAGCCGCGCCCGCGATCCGGGCCAGCAGGGGCCGCAAGACATCCCGGATGGCATTCTGGTGGGCCGGCCCGAGGACCTCTCGTCCGGCTCCGCAGAGCAGTGCGCTGAGATCACCGGTGCCGACGACCCCGAAGTCGCAACGCGACAGGATGCTCGCAGCTGCCAGGGCGCTTGCCGGCGTCTCGATCATCGCGCCCAGCGGCGGGGGCGAGTGGCCCGCCCGGCGCGCGGCCGCATGCAATGCCTCTCGCCACGCCGCCAGCTCCTCGGCATGCACCACGAATGGAACGAGGAGACGGACAGGCCCAGCGCGCTGGGCGCGGACCGCAGCATCGAGCAGCGCAGTGACCGCTGGCGCATGCGCCTGGAGAATCGCAGCGCCGCGGGATTGCACCCCGCTGGGCTGGTCGTAGGCGCGAATCGTGACGCCGTGCTCCCCCGCCCGTCTGGTCGCCTCGTGGAGGGTTGCCGCGACGTCGGTCTCGCCGCGACCCCACAGAAAGTCCGTCCGCAGCAGCCCCACACCCTCCGCGCCGGCCGCCCGCGAAGCATCGAGTCCGGCCGTGCTGGACAGCGCGGAGCGGACCGCGAATCCCGGCACCGGTGCGGAAAACCGGGGGCCGGGAGGCCGATGCATGTCGTCCGTCGACGCGCTGGGGCGGACCTCGCCCCGATTCCCGTCGACGACAATGTGGGTTCCGCGCTCGACGAATCCCCAGGCGTCGAGCCCTGCGCCCATGACGGCAGGAACGCCGAGCTCGCGTGCGATCAGTCCGAGGTGCGAGTCTACGCCGCCGTCGATGGCGACCACAGCCGCGAGCTGCCCCGTCTGGTGGAGGGCGAAGACGTCGGCCAGTGATGGCGGTGCCCCTACGAGCACCACCCTGCCGGCGGGACGACCGCGGGGAGGCGGCTGCGGCAGGGCATCCCGGATCTGCAGGAGAACGGCCATGGCCTCCTCTGCAGGTGCGCCGCGCCCGGGAAGATGCGTCCGGTCCAGCCGCGCCGCCGCTGCGTCCAGCGCCGCTTCGGCGCAGGTCCCCAGCGCAGTTGCCGTGCGCACCCCCTCCAGCAAAACGGGGTCTTCGAGCAGCATTGCGTGGATTCGAAGCATCGACGCGCTTCTGTGCTGTCCGGATGCAGCGCAGCGTGCCGCCTGGACCTCGAGAGCCGCACGCGTGCGGTCGCATGCCTGCACAAGACGCTGTTGCTCGCGGGCGGGGCCGCCAACCGACGCCCAGGCGGTGCCGGCATCCCTCCCTGGTGCCGCCCCCAGCCCGTGCAGCGGACCGGGGTTCACGCGTCGTCGTCGCCGCCACCCAGGCAGGCGAGCGCGGCGGCGAGGACGGCTGCGTCCTCCTCGAGGTCGAGCTCGATGCACACCTCGGTGCCGGCGGCAGCGAGAAGCGAGGTGATGCCGAGGAGACTCTTGCCGTCGACTGTCACGCCATTGGCAGTGATGCGGACGGGGCCGCTGGCCTCACCCGTGATCGAGACGAGCCGTGCAGCCGCCCGGAGGTGGAGGCCGAGCTCTCCGGCCACGCGTGTGCTTCCCCGGATCATGGTGCACCGCCGCTTCGCTCGACCGTGGGTGGCGTCCGGAGCCAGCCGGCGCTCGCCGTGACGTTGCGGCGGCCGTAGGCGAGTACATCCTGGGCCAGCGATGCCAGGGGCAGCTCCGCGCGCTTGCGGGCTGCGCGGAGCACCATCGCGAGGTTCACCCCCGTCAGGACCTCGGCATCCTGTTCAGCCAGCCGGGCCAGCGCGAGATTGCTGGGAGTGCCGCCGAACATATCGACCAGAAGGAGTACGCCGTCTCCTTTGTCCACGGCCCGCACGGCTCCGTCGAGGGCGGCCCACGCGGTTTCCCGATCGGAGTCGGCAGGAAGGTCGACGGCCCCGAAGCCGGGCAGGGGACCAAGAATGGTCTCCGCGGTGTCGCGCAGTGCGGACGCGACGGAGCCGTGGGTGAACAGGACGACACCGATCATGCGAGGCCTCCGGACCGCATGGTAGCCGCATGCGGTGCGTCCCTGGTATCTCTCACCGCCCGGGCGCACGCGCTACGCTCCATCGCACGAGAGGTTGAGTCCCATGTCTGCTGATGTTGACGTTGTGACCGCGCACCGCCACGCCCGGTGGCGGTGGACGGGTGCACCGCTGCTGATCACGGGCGGTCTCCTCCTCGGGGGGGCCGTGGTCGCCCTGCTTCGGGGCGGCTCCGGCTTTGACGTGATGCTCGGGTTGTTCGGCTGCGGTCTCTCGCTCGCGAGCTTTGGCGCCAACCATGAGGCCGCCATCGCGATGGCCTTGCGCGCGCGGCAGGCGGGAGCAGCGCTCCCCGATCGCCTCGCCCACGACCTCGATGAAGAGCTCGCTCGAGACCGCAGCGGCACGCTCGGCCTGCGTCCGTCCCCGCGCATCGCTCTTGCGCTCCCCATCGCCGCGGCGCTCGTACAGAGTGGTGTCGCGTGGCGACTCTTCGGGGCCTGAAGCGGTGCGGACCATTGCCTATGTCGGCCGGGACGGCCGCATCCATCTCATCGATGCAGGCGGCGACCGGCCACTGACGTGGGCCCACCAGCCAGCATCTCCCTGGTCTCGAGGCATGGCGAAGGCGGAGCGCTGTGCATGGCCCAGCATCTCACCCGACCACAGCCGGGTTGCGTTCATCCGCGTCGATGGCCCGGAGGTGCCGGGGCCCGGGCGAGTCGAGGTCCATGAACGCGATGGTGTCGAGGGCAGCGTCGTGTTCGCCATCGATGAGGCTGTGCCCCTCCACGCCGGATGGAATGGCAGCGGGACCCATGTGTCGGTGATCTGCCAGAGCGACGACCGACTCGAGCTCTGGGTCGCTGCACTCGACGGGCGCGAGCCAAGGCTCGTGGATGAGGGTGTGCCGCTCTTCAGTCGTTGGTTGGAGGACGGGGCGCGACTGGTCATCCACGCCGGGGCCGACGACGGCCAGCCGGGCCGCCTGGTCGTGCGGGATCCATACGGGACTGCCGAGGACGTGCTGCTTCCCCACGACGCAGGCAGCTTCTGCACGCCCCAGGTCATCGGGGGCCGGATCGTAAGCGTGACGAATCGAGATGGCGCAAGCGTGGTTCTCAGCACGGACCTCACGGGGCATCAGGCCCACGAACTGTGGCGAGGGAAGGGACTCGTGACCGTGGTGCCCCTGGCAGGGACGCCTGCCGTCGCGGTGGCTGCGGCCGACCGGCACCGAGGCGGGCCGTATGGGGACCTGTGGCGTGTCCCGCTGGATGGTGCGCCTGCGACTCGTATCGCCGCAGGGCCCTTCCATGCCCTGGAACCGCTTCCAGGAGGTGCCGTCGCGGTCGCGCGGTTCGCGCCCGCGCGGCGGGACATTGCGTGGACCCTCCATCGGGACGGCGACGCGGTCGCACTCGGACGGGTCCGGCCGACACCCGATCAGCAGTTCCACCTCCACTTCTTCGAGCAGCTGGGCCCGTCCCATCCCGCGAGCGATGGCGAACTCCTGCTGCAGGGGGTGGTCGGCCCGACCGGACACGAACTTGTGGGGCTGGACCTCACCGATCCCGGTCGGGTTCACCGGCTGGGGGAGGGGAGTTACGGTGTGTTTGCGCCGGAGCGTGCCCCCAAGGAGGAACCGTGCCCCTGACAGACATCCTCTCTGCAGCCCTTTCGCGCCCTGCAGGCAGGGTCGTGGACGGCCCCGTCCGGGACATCATCGAGGACGTCCTCCGGGACAAGGGGTTCGCCGGGCCTGCCGAACTTCAGCACCTCAAGGATGACCTCGCGGGTCTTCGCACGGAACTGGGGAGTCTCGGGGCCCGGGTTGCCGCGGCGGAAGGCGAGACCGCGGCTCTCCGATCCGACCGGGCCAGCCTCGAGAAGCAGGTCGAGGCCGCGACTGCGCGTGCTTCGGCAGCCCAGAAGCGCGCCGAGGCAGCCGAGGCGGCGCTTGCCGAGGCGCTGGACCAGGCCTCCGCAGCGGAAGCGCATGCCGCAAGAGTCGCCGGGCTGGCGGCGGCGGCCGAGGAGCGTGCACGGGCCGCCGATGACCGGGCAAAGGTCGCGTTGAACCGTGTCCGGGAGGCATTGGATTCCCCCTCACTGGCGGCACCGCCGGCTTCTGCGTCGTCGGGCCCTCCAGCCGCCCCACAAGCCTCGGAATCCCTGGTGGTCGGCCCCGAGGGAGAAGTGGTCGTGGACGGCGAGAGCTATCGGGTCGATCCGGTGCACGCAGGCAAGGCCTACGAGGTCCGGGGCACCCGCAGCCGCCGGGTCCGGATCGGCGGCCGGTTCGTGCGCAAGTCGCGCGCTTGACGAACGGCTCGCGGAGGCTTCATCGCAGCGTCTCCCAGTTGGCCGCAGGCATGGCATCCGTCACCGGTGGCGCCTGGGCTGCCACCACGTATACGGCGCGACGATTTGCGGGCTCCGGGTGCTCGTCCGTGGTGTGGACGGCCAGCCCGCGCTCTCCGAAGCCCTGATAGTGAATGGGGTTCGCGAATCCCGCGCCGCGGAACCACCGCGCGATCGCACGAGCGCGCTCCCGGGACAGGATGAGGTTGGACTCGAACGGTCCAACACGATCGGTATAGCCGCCGACGTAGAGCTGGATCTGCGCGATGCTGCCGTAGCGCGCGACGACCGCATCAATCTCTCCCAGTACCGCTTGCAGCTTTGGCGTCTCGGTGGGCGCGATGGTGCTCTCGCCAGACGCAAAGATCACGTCCTCGTGGGGGATCTCGTAGTACCAGGGGAACAGATCCACACCCGCCCAGAAGCCGTCTGCATCATGCGCCTTGACGGAAAGCCGAGCCACCTCGGCGGTCCCATCCCAGTGCACCTCCAGCGGCGTCCCCGGTGCCGCCCCCCGTCCGTCGAGGACCCCTGTCCCGGCAGGTTCGCCTGCTGCAGTCGTCGCCGTCACCTCGATCCGCCCCGCAGCCCGAGCGAGCGTGAGCGTCAGGTTGCGGCCGGCGGTGTCGACATTGGCCGGGTCAATCACCACCGCCATGGGAGACAGCATCTCGACATCGAATTGCAGCGGCATGTCGCCGGCGGTGCCGTCCGTGAAGGCTGCGCTGAGCGAGCCGGTGCAGGTGTGCCGGCCAGGACGGGTGGCAAGCTCGAGGCGGACGGCCCTGCCAGCGGGCGCGCCGCCACGCCAGCTTGCCGTCGCGCCGCCGCAGCGGATGTCCACATCGAGGCGTTCCGCATCGACGTTGGGGGTCAGCACGAGTGCCGGCGACGACTGGCCTGCCTGGCCCTTGCGCACGACCTCCAGCGACACGGACTCCTGGGCTGTGGCACTCAGGGCGAACACAATCGGTGCGAGTGGGAGCAGCGACATCGGGCCTCCGGGCCGCCACTCTACCGCTGTCGCTCGGGATGCAGGCGCGGGTTAGCTCGCGCTCCAACCAATGGGAGACCGTCATGAGTGACATCCAGGGCATCCTCGACCGCCTCGGCCTTGCTGCCGTCAATTCCGGTGCCTGGGCGGGCGCCGAGCTGCCGGCGAACGCTGGCGAGACGGTCGCGTCGACAAACCCCGCTACGGGCGAGGTGATCGCCTCCGTCGCGCTCGCCGGACTCGAAGAGTACGAGCAGGTCGTGGGAGCCGCGCAGGCGTCGTTTGCCAGCTGGCGGATGCTGCCGGCCCCCAAGCGGGGAGAAATCGTCCGGGAAATTGGAGACGCGCTGCGTGCACACAAGGAAGACCTCGGCGCGCTGGTCAGCATCGAGGTCGGGAAGATCCTGAGCGAGGGGCTCGGAGAGGTCCAGGAGTCCATTGACATGGCGGACCTGTGCGTGGGCATGTCGCGACAGCTGTTCGGGCTTTCGATGCACTCGGAAAGGAGCCGGCATCGGATGTATGAGCAGTGGCATCCGCTGGGACCGATCGGCGTCATCACGGCGTTCAACTTCCCCAACGCCGTGTGGGCCTGGAACGCACTGGTCGCACTGGTTGCAGGCGACACGGTCATCTGGAAGCCCTCCCTCAAGGCCCCGCTGACGGCCATCGCCACCCATCGGCTCTGTCATGCCGTCCTCGAACGGCATGGCTTTGGCGGTGTGCTCGGCCTCATCATCGGTGCGGACCAGACGGTCGGCGAGACGATGATCCATGACGGTCGGCTGCCGCTCATCAGCGCCACGGGTTCGACGCGAATGGGCAAGCATGTCAACCAGGCCGTGGCCGGTCGACTCGGGCGATGCCTGCTGGAACTCGGTGGGAACAACGCGATCATCGTCGATGACACCGCAGACCTCGACCTCGCCCTGCGTGGAATCCTTTTCGGCGCTGTCGGCACGGCCGGGCAGCGCTGCACGTCGACGAGGCGGCTGTTCCTCCACAAGAGCATCGCCGCAGGCTTCACGAACAAGCTCGTCGCTGCGTACCAGCAGGTCCGCATCGGGGACCCCCTGGAGGAAGGCACCCTGATGGGACCGCTCATCGACGAACTGGCCGTCCAGCAGTTCCAGGATGCGGTTGCCGAGGCCCAGGCCCAGGGCGGAGAGCTGCTCGCGGGAGGGCAGGTCCTGGAGCGGGATGGGCACTACGTGCAGCCGACGCTCATTCGGGCCACCCCCGACATGCCCATCACCCACCACGAGACCTTCGCGCCGATCCTGTACGTGATGGAGTACGACACGCTCGAGGAGGCGATCGGCCACCAGAACGATGTTCCGCAGGGGTTGTCGAGTGCGATCTTCACCGACTCCTTCCGGAGGGCCGAGCGCTTCCTGTCCCACGCGGGCTCGGACTGCGGGATTGCAAACGTGAACATCGGCACGAGCGGCGCGGAGATCGGTGGAGCCTTCGGGGGAGAGAAGGAGACCGGCGGGGGGCGCGAGGCCGGCAGCGATGCGTGGAAGGCGTACATGCGGCGCCAGACGTGCACGCTGAACTGGTCTCCGGACCTGCCTCTTGCCCAGGGCGTCACCTTCGACCTCTGACCCGTCGCCGGGGTCCCAGCCGGCCCACGGCGGCACGCGCTGCCGGGGACCGCGCGTTACTTGAGAGACATGCAACCGCCACCACGCAGCGCGCGCATCGTTGACGTCCTGCTTGTGTTCACTGTCGCGTTCGTCGCCGTGGTGGCGGCGGCCTATGTGTACATGCCGGACTTCCAGCGCGGGCTCTCGACGGTCGTGAGCCAGGCCGCGCCCCTGCTCGGCTATTGATGCGGGGCGCGCAGAGGCTCCTGTTCTGGTTCGGCACGCTGGGTTGTGCCCCACGACCCGCCGGTCCGTTGGGGCAGCAGGACAGCAAGGGCGGACCCCTGGGGACACCGCCGCCCGATACCGGCCGAGCCGCGCTCGTCTGGCGAGGCTACGACGCCGCGAAGGTCGTGGTTTCGGGCGAGACGCTCTGTGATCGGGTCTGGAACACCGTCGGCATCGAGGCGCCGGTATCCTGTGTCGATTGTGAACTCGCGGTGGAGGTCCACGCCACCATCAGGGACGATGTGGGGCACGGTGACGGATGCGGAGACGCCGTATACGCGAACACCTACGGCTGGCGACGTGCGACGAACGATCGCAACCTGCCCACGGGACTGCTGGCGCTGCAGCCCGGGGGCTGGGTGTGGATCGGCGATGCCACGTGGAACGACGGGCTGCTGGTGGGGAGCGGCAGCTTCCTGGGAGAGGACCGGACGACGCAGTTCTCCATCGTCGGAGACCTGTCGCCGCGTTGACCGGGGTCAGCCGTCGAGGCGCAAGGTCATACCGCGATTTCCGACGGCCCAGATGGTCCCGACCGGGCTTGCGCATACCGCGTAGAGGTTGTTGTCGACGCCAGTGGGGAGGGCCGTCCAGGTCCCAGCGGAGTACCGCCAGGCCTGCCCGTTGTTGCCCACTGCGGTCGCGACGCCGGTTCCGTCGACGTGCACGGCCCACAGGGAGACGTCCGTGGGACTGTCGACCGCGAACCATGTCGCGCCGTCCCAGGAGAGCACCGTACCGGACTCCCCAACGGCGACGACGGTGCCAGCGCCGGATGCACCAATGCCGTAGAGCCGGAGGCGGGATTCATGGTTCCAGGTCTCCCAATCATCTCCACGCCAGCGCCCCAGCAGGCCGTCCTCGCCGGCAGCCCATGCGACCTGGCCGCCGTACCAGACGGAGTTGAGACGCGGGTTGCCACTGATTGCGCGCGCGGTCCAGGATTCGCCATCCCAGATGAAGTAGGAGCCGCCACCGACCGCGATGAGGTTGTCGACTGCAGGCCCTGAAATCGACTCGATGTTGGCGGTCCCGATGTCGGATTGGGTCCAGGCTCCTGCGCGCCAGAGCGCAGCGGTTCCGCCGTCGCCGATGACGACCAGGGATGCGTCCGAGCCGGCGCCTGCACCCCAGATGGCATTGAGTGCATTGCCCTGCGTCTCGATATCGACCTCGCTCCAGGCGCCCTCCGATCGGGACCACACCTGACCGTCTTCGGTGGTGACGAACAGACCCGCGCCGGAGGCGTAGCAGCCGGTAAGGGTCTGGTTCGACTCGAGGCGGAGGTCGGTCCAGACGGGCGAGCTGTCGTCGGCGTCGCCGCCGGGAGACGAACCGGTGTCCTCCGAGGCCGAGTCTTCGCCGCCCGGGCCACCGGCCTTGTCACCGCAGGCGAACACGGCGGCCGGGAGGAGGAGGAACGTGACGAGGGAGCGGGCCAGGGGTGACTCCATCGACGGGGGGCCATCGAACCCGTCTCGCGCCCGACTGTCAAGGCCTACGGGTGAAGCGGAATCCCCACGACCCGGTTCCGTCCGGTCGCCTTGGCTTCGTACAGTCGTCCATCGGCGAGCATGAACAGGTCCTGACCGGTCTCAAGGCCCGGCTCGTCGGACGTCGCCAGTCCCGCCGACAGGGTGACGGGGATGTCCTGCCCGCTCCAGGTGACCGGGGCGCACGCGACCTGCTTGCGGATGCGTTCCGCAACCTCTGCGGCCACGGATGGGGTGGTTTCCCGCATGAGGATCACAAACTCCTCGCCCCCGAAGCGGCACAGGACATCCTCCGTGCGAACCAGCCGCTGGACCCGTCCCGCGATGGAGCGGAGCACGACGTCGCCTGCGGCATGGCCCCACGTATCGTTGATCCGTTTGAAATGGTCGAGGTCGAAGACGAGGCACGCGAGCTGACGCGCATTCCTGCACGCCCACGCGAACTCCGTCGCGAGGCGGTCGATGAAGTAGCGCTTGTTGTAGGTGCCTGTGAGTGCGTCACGGACGGCGGAGTGGTAGAGCCGCCGCTGTACGGCCTCCTCGAGGTCGTCCTTCCAACCAAACTTCAGGACGACGGACGCGCTGAGCTGAATCTTGTCTCCCTCCTGCAGGAGCGTTCCACCCGGCGGCACGCGGTCTCCGTTGACGCTGGTTCCGTTGGTGCTGCCCATGTCCAGGATGGTCGGCGCGCCGAGCGCGGGCACTTCGATCCGACAGTGGCGTCTCGACACGCTGTCGTCGTCGAGCGTGACGGTCACGGAGGGGCTCCGACCCAGCACGGAGCTGCCCCGGCCAAGCGGGATCGCTTTCCCGGAGTCGAGGCCCGTGAGCACGGTCAGCATGGGCCTCGCCTGCCCCTCGGCTCCCAGCTCGGGCACGATCGAGCCATCGGCGACGGTATTCTCGTCCGGCGAGTAGTCCGGTTCGTGCATCAGGCCTCCAGGGTGGAACGCGGGTGCAGACCCGATGGCCGTACCCGGAAACGGGTCCCGCGGCCGGAAACTTGAGGAATGATCCGACTGCGCTGCGTTGGCACTCAGCCGCCCAGCTGGTCGACGAGGTCCTCGGCACGCTGACGATATCCTGGATCCTCCGCCTGCTCGAGGGCGCGACCAGCCCAGTTGCGTGCGACATCCAGCTCGCCTTCCGCGCGGGCGACGTCCGCGAGCCCGAGCCAGGCGGGCAGCAGGGCCTCTTCCGAGTCGGGCCAGCGGTCCGCCAGGCCCTCCCAGGCCGCCCGGGCGGCGCCGAGATCCCCGCCGCCGGTGTG
>JAYYRS010000500.1:0-3632 GCA_036126975.1 Myxococcota bacterium | reverse complement strand
CTCTGGTCGCCCTCGTCGAGGCCGTCTTCACCCAGGACCAGGTGCGGGTGGTGACCGGCGAAGCCACCGTTGGCGCAGCCTTCTCTGCCCTCCCCTTCGACCATCTGTTCTTCACGGGCTCCACCCGGGTCGGCCGAGCCGTGATGGAGGCTGCGGCAAAAAACCTCACACCCGTGACGCTCGAGCTCGGGGGCAAGTCGCCCGCCATCGTCCACGAGTCGTTCCCGCTGGCGAAGGCCGCCGAACGAATCGCCTTCGGAAAGACCTACAACGGCGGACAGACCTGCATCGCACCGGACTACGTGCTCTGCCCGCGACCAAAGGTGGATGCCTTCGTGGCCGCCATCCGGGCCCATGTGGCTGCCTTCTACCCGACCATCGAGGGCAATCCCGACTACACCTCCGTCATCAGCGATGCCCACTACGCGCGGCTTCGCAGACTCATCGACGATGCCCGGGCACGAGGCGCGACCATCCACGAGCTGAAGCCTGACGGTGAGACCGTCTCTGCAGCGTCCCGTCGGCTTCCGCTGCATGTCATCACGGGCGTGAACGACGACATGGACCTGATGCAGGAAGAGATCTTTGGCCCCGTGCTTCCCATCGTCCCCTACGACGACATCGAGGAGGCGATTCGGTTCGTCAATGACCGCCCTCGCCCCCTCGCGCTGTACTACTTCGACTGGAACAAGAAGCGCATCGCCAGGATGCTCCAGGACACCACCTCCGGCGGCGCCTGCATCAACGACACCTTGTGGCACAACACCCAGGAGGAGCTGCCCTTCGGCGGGGTCGGCCCATCGGGCACCGGGAGCTACCATGGCCTGCAGGGCTTCCTGACCTTCAGCCACGCCAAAAGCGTCTTCCTGCAGAGGCGTTTCGCGGCGGCAAAGATCCTGAATCCGCCCTACAGCGGTCTGGCCAGCGGCCTGTATCGGCTGTTCGTCGGGCGCTAGTCCGCCAGGGGACCGCAGCCCAGTCGCGACCGCCGTGGAGGATTGCGGGTCCCCAGGCCCGACGGTACCCTCCCGACCGGTTGACCGGTCCCACCCGGCGCACCATGGAGACCCTCATGCCCCAGCGACGCTTCCGCCTCCTCTCCCTTTCACTCACCCTGTGTCTCGCGGCATGCCTCGAGATTGACAAGGGCGACGACGATGAAGGCGACGTGGACGATGGGGACACGGGCATTTCCCTCGGTGGCGACGAAGACGACGACACGGACGACACGGACGACACGGATGGGGAGTTCGACGAGGACGAGGACGAGGACGAGGACGAGGACGAGGACGAGGACGAGGACGACGGACCCGTGGAGTTCGTGGCCCTCTACAGCGCCTTCTCGGGACGTATCTCGCCGAGCGGCGGTGGCTACTCGTTCGACCCGGCCACCGTCGACGGAACCGAGGTCGCTGCGTATTTCTACGTCGCCCTGGCGAGCGAAGACTGGGACGGGGACTTCCAGAACAACGAAACGGCGTGCATCCTCTACTTCATGCCCGACGCGTCGAATACGGAGGTCGTGGCATTCAGCTCCGCCGACCAAGAACCCTCCGCCGCCTGGGCGGGGTTCGTCATGGACGGAAGCGCCTACTACGACGACTCGGGCGGTGCCTGCGCGGATGCCGACGTCGATGCCTACGCCACCGGCATCACATGGGGTTTCGGCTTCAGCGCGCTGGACTCGGAGCTCGCGGCGTATTTCGCGGACAACTGGGACGAATATGACACCTACGCCAACTCAATGGTCGGCGGCTGGGTGCAGCTCGACGCCAACGATGGCGCCGTCGCGTACAACATGAACTACGGCTTCGCGTACGAGCTCGACGGCGGAGAGTTCGTGTTGAACGATGCAGACGAGTATGTCTTCTGGGACGTGACCGGCTGGTCCGACATCGAATCGGACACATACTTCCAGATCAGCCCCGGCTACGCATTCGGGCTGTGAGCCTTCCGAAGCACTGCGACAAACAGCGGCGGGGCAAGCGCATCCGGCGCGACCGGGAGCGGCCGCCACGACGCGACCTGAAGCCCAGCCGCGGCCGCGGTGCGGGCCAGCACCGCCTGCTCGAAGCCCAGGTGTTCGTGTCCCATCGTGTGGCGGTACTCGGCCCGGTCGTGGGCCTGCATGTCCAGCAGGACGATCCGTCCACGCGGCCGGAGCGCGCGGGCGACTTCGCGGAAGACCGCATCGAGGTCGGGCACGTGGTGGAGGACCAGCATCAGCGTGGCCGCGTCGAGGCATCCATCCTGCAGCGGAAGCGCGTCCAGCGTCCCCGCATGCAGGGTCACGTTGTGGAGCCCTGCGGTCCGGCGGCCCGCCGCTTCGATCATCGCGGGTTCCCTGTCGACGCCGATGGCGTGGCGGACCGAAGGCGCGAGCGCCTCGACGACCGCGCCCGTGCCGCAGCCGAGATCCGCGATGACCATCCGCTCCGGGAGAAGGGCAAGCAGCGTCGGCAGGAGGAAGCCATCCCCGAACAGGTCGCGACGCAGGCCGTCCCACCGACCGGCATGGCGCGCAAAGAACGCCCTGGCGTCGGCCTCGCGGATCGCAACCAGCGCTTGCGCACGCCGCTGATCCGAGACGTAGGGCTCGCCATCGCCTGCTTGTTCGCGGACGAGACGCCACAGTCTGGCTGCGTCGTCCCCAAGGGCATCGACCGCCAGCCGGAAGTAGTTGGCCGTTCCCTCCGACCGCCGCGCGACCCATCCTCCCTCATGCAGGACCTTGAGATGCCGGGACACCGTCGACTGCGCGAGCAGGAGCACGCGCCCGAGCTCACCAACGCCGAGTTCCTCCGTCTCCAGCACCCGGAGCAGCCGCAGCCGCGTGGGGTCGGACAGCACGCTGAGGCGTTCATGGAGGGCTGATTTCGGCATCATCGCGAACTATTCGCTTGCACTCCATCCGTCCATCCGGGTAGACGGATGGAGCGCCCGATGGGCGTCCACCTTCTCGCAGCAAGAGGCACACACCATGAGCGTGACCAAGCTCTCCACGTCTACCTTCCTCGACACCGGACTCCCCGCATTCGCGGGCCTTCCCCACAAGGTCGCTGACCTGTCCGACGCAACCGTCCGCTTCGGTCGCAAGGAGATGGACCTCGCCCTGGTCGAGATGCCTGGTCTCGCTGCACTCCGCGAGGAGTTCAAGGCCGAGCAGCCGCTCAAGGGTGCGAAGATCATGGGCTCGCTGCACATGACCATCCAGACGGCCGTTCTCATCGAGACGCTTGTCGAGCTCGGCGCCGACGTTCGCTGGGTCTCCTGCAACATCTTCTCGACCCAGGACCACGCCGCAGCCGCCACCGTCGTCGGCCCCGATGGCACTCCCGGAAAGCCCGCGGGCGTGCCCGTCTTCGCCTGGAAGGGCGAGTCGCTGGCTGAGTACTGGTGGTGTACGCTCCAGGCGCTTGTCTGGCCCGACGGCTCGGGCTGCAACCTGATCCTCGATGACGGCGGCGACGCGTCGATGCTGGTCCACCTCGGGCACGAGTACGAAGTCAGCGGCACCATCCCCGACCCGTCCACGGCCTCCTCCGAGGAGTTCAAGATCGTGCTGAGCCTCCTGCACACCGTGCGGGCCGAGAAGGGCATCGGCTTCTGGACCGAGATGGCAAAGGGCATCC
>JAYYRS010000499.1:0-3119 GCA_036126975.1 Myxococcota bacterium | reverse complement strand
TCGCGGTCATCCTGGACAGGGGAGGAACACCGAGGTGGTCGAGCCATGTGCTCTTCCCAATGTCGCGATTGTCGAAGCGGAGCACGCGCAGCCCGCGTGAAACGAGCGCATCCACGAAGCCGTCAGGCCAGAGGATCATCTGGGCGCCAATACCCATGATCAGAAGGACGGGCGGCCCCTCGCCCCTCGCGTCCCACGCCAGCTCCACCCCGTTGGTTGCGATCCGGTCCATGGGAGGCGCGTATCCCACGGTCCGCGATGCCGGGTGGGTGCCGTGGCCGTTTGTCCCGCGATGGGGAGGCGCCATCCGGTGCATTCCCGTCGCCTTCGCGGACGCGGTCGTGGCCTTGACGAGACGGTGGACCCGTGCGGTGGTTTTCCGTGCACAAGGTCCCAAAACCCGACAGATAGGACATAGGGTGGCTCCAGCCGGTGTGCCCGATGTGAACGGGCCGCTTCGTTGCGTGCCTGGATTCGTGCATCCATGCCGGCACGGCAGGCGAGGGTCGATGCAATAAAACAAAAATAAAATCAATGCATTAATGGGCCTTAATGCATCGGAGTCCGGCGCGGCCAGCACCGGCGCGGGACGCGCTGCGGGACGGGTCGGCATGCGGCCCGCCGTCTCGTATGGGCAGGATTTGGCCCAGATGTCTCATTCGTCACGTTGTGTCCCAGCCCTTGTGCCCGGCACCCCCTTGTGCTGTAGGGTGGTGAAGGGAGAGCAAGAGAGGCTGCGGCCGACACTCCTGGTCCCTGACGAGGCTGCTCGGTCGCATCTCCATGGGGAGACCCGGCATGGCTGCGCGACAGGCTTCATTCGGTTCCGAGGGATGGTTCGGTCGGTACCGCGTGGACCGGCGAATCGGCACCGGGGGGATGTCCCAGGCCTGGCGGGGGCAACTCGAGGCCGGCTCTGGATTCCGCAAGCTCGTGGTCATCAAGGTCCTGCATCCGGAACATGTCGACGATCCATCCTTCGTTCGGATGTTCATGGACGAGGCGCGGCTCACTGCGAGGCTTTCGCATCCCAACATCGCGCAGGTCTACGAAGCCGGCGAACAGGATGGATTCCCGTACATCGCGATGGAGCACGTCTCGGGGCCGGACCTCACGCACGTGGTCAAGCGGCTCGGGGGACGCATTGCGCGGCCGCATGGTGTCTGCGCGCGAATCATCGCCGGAGTCTGTCGCGGCCTCGCCGCTGCGCATCAGCAGACCGATGAAGATGGTCGCCCCCTCCAGATCATCCACCGTGACGTGAGCCTCGGAAACGTGGTGATGGCGCGCACGGGGGCGCCCAAGCTCATCGATTTCGGAATCGCCCGCTGGGAGGAGCAGTCGACCGTCACCGAGGTCGGCCAGCTGAAGGGGAAGCTCCACTACATGGCGCCCGAGCAGCTGAAGGACGGCTACGACCATCGCGTCGATATCTACCAGGCTGGTGTCTGCCTGTACTGGCTCACGACAGGTCGCCCTCCGTTCCACGCCCAGGACCCGCTCACACTCTGGCGTGAGCGCCTGGGCGGCTGCTTCCCACCCCCGAGTGAGCTCGTCGCGGGGTACCCCCTCGCACTCGAACGCATCGTGTTGCGGGCATTGGCCACCGATCCGCGTGATCGGTTCGCGGATGCTGGAGAGATGGCGGCGGCGCTCGAGGCGTTCTGCCGGCCCGGCAGTGGTTGGGCCACCCGCGACGCCGATGTGGCGAAGTGGCTCGAGAGCCTGTTCTCGGCAGAGGAGTGGCAGGAGTGGCGTCCGCCCCGGACGGAGCTGGAGCGTACGGATACCCACCACGGGACGCCTGCGGACTACACAGACGACGACGCGACGGCCGGCGCTCGAACCGCCAAGGCCCATCGGGAGGGCCGGTACCTCAGCGCCGATTCGCTCGCGGGCGGCTTCGGAGCGGCTGCAGACCCAGAGGTCATCGGGTTCACCGCTGATGAAGCGACCACGGAACCGAGCGCGCCCCACCCGCGGGTGCGGGGCGTCACCCGGGTCGCGCCGCCCGCGCCCCGGCCGGTCCGGGATGGGGTCCCGTGGCGACCCGTCGTGGTGTCCGCCCGACGCGCGCCCCTGCGCCCTGCGCCGAATGCCAGACCCTGGCGCACCGCGGGCGCTGCCATGGTCCTTGCGCTTGCAGGGGCCGTGGTCGGCTGGCTGGCGGGGCGCCATTCGTTGCCGGAGACGGCCGCCAGCCAGATCTACCTACGCGAGGCCCGTGTACTTCGGGCCGCGGGCGACCTCGACGGGGCAAGGGTCCTTGCGGTTCGGGCGCGCGCATCGGGGGTCGCGGATCCTGTTCTCGACGTCGAACTTCTTCGTCTCGAGCGGCAGCTGGGGCTCACGCGGTAGCCGGCGGTCGTTCCTGCGTCGTCCGTGAACAAGGCGCCGCCGCGCGGCCCAGCGCCCGACCCGTCCAGCTCTCCGGGTGCGACGCAACCTCCTCTGGCGTTCCTGTCGCGATGATCCGCCCACCACCTGCACCGCCTTCGGGTCCCATGTCGATCACGTGGTCCGCGTGGCGGATGACGTCCAGGTGGTGCTCGATCACCACGACGGTATGTCCAGCATCCACGAGCCGATGAAGCACCGCGAGGAGCCGCTCTACGTCCGCGAGATGCAGCCCCGTCGTGGGCTCATCGAGGGTGAAGACCGTCTCCTTCCGTCGACTCACCAGCTCTCCAGCAAGCTTCATCCGCTGGGCCTCACCGCCGGACAATGTGTTCCCCGCCTGGCCGAGTCGGATGTAGCCGAGCCCCACGTCGAACAGCCCATCGAGCCTGCGCTTGATGCCCCGCTGGTTCGCGAACAGCGCACGCGCCTCCTCGACCGTGGCGTCGAGGACGTCGGCGATGGAGTGTCCCTTCCACCGCGCCTCGAGCGTCTCCGCCGAAAACCGACGGCCGCCGCAGTGCTCGCAGGGCACCCAGACGTCGCTGAGAAAATGCATCTCGATGAGGACAGCCCCGCGGCCGTCGCAGTGCGGGCAGCGGCCTTCGGCGCTGTTGTACGTGAAACGGCCGGGACCCCACCCGCGTGCGCGCGACAGGGGGAGCTGGGCGAAGCGCTTCCGGATGGGACCGAGCAGATCGCAGTAGGTCGCCGGCGTCGAG
>JAYYRS010000498.1:0-5209 GCA_036126975.1 Myxococcota bacterium | reverse complement strand
GAATGCTCGATCGTGGAGGAGTCGGTCGACCCCGACGGGGACGAGATCGTCTACATCCATGAATGGCGAATCGACGGAACCGTCGTCGGGTCGGACGTGCGCCTTGACGCTGCGCTCTCCATGGAAGGCGACACCGTCGAGTGCATCGTGACCC
The DNA here is from genome assembly GCA_036126975.1 of Myxococcota bacterium. GTDB lineage: Bacteria > Myxococcota_A > UBA796 > UBA796 > UBA2385 > JAYYRS01. The sequence continues at coordinate 5,055 of JAYYRS010000498.1, read as the reverse complement.
CCATCGCCGCCGGAGTTCCGGGCGAGCAGGGGCGCGACGCGATCGTCGTCATGCCTGACTGCATCACGCACCTCGACGAAGACTTCAGCAGCGGCTGGGGCCCGCTCTCCAGGCAGGTCGGAGACACCTCGCTCGTCTCCGGCGCGGCCCGGTTGTTCCGGACCTCATCGACCTGGGCGAAGGCCTCCGCGACGCTGTCACGGGCGGAACCCGGTGCGCTGGAGATCTCCGCGCGGATGGCCCTGCGCGAAGGAACCGCGGCCTTTGCGGATGAGGCGCAGGTGGTGCTCTGCCTCACCGACGGCGCAGCGGGTGGTGTCGAGGTTCCGGGCGTGCCCGACCGGATCGGCAGCGGCATCTGCGTCGCGCTGTCCAACGAGACGCAGAACGGTTCCTCTGCGGGAGCCATGCTGCTCGAGAACACACTGTTCGACAATGGTGGCTCCGGCGCACGCGTCTCCTCTGCGTTTACCCCTGCGCTGGACCAGTGGATCCTGCTGGAGGCGTCCCGCGACCTGGGGCACGTCTGGACGTTCCACGTCGATGGCGCCCTGGTGGGTACCTGGGAGGAGACGAGCCTTTTCGAGGTCCGCGAGGTCACGATTGCGGGCGGTCAGGACACCCATGCCGGCTACGGAGGCGACATCGACGATCTTCGGGTCGAAGGCTGTCCATGAGGGGCTTGTTCCCGTCGGGCCTCCTGGTGGCCTGTGCACCGACTGCTTCGCCGGTGGGGGCCGAAAGGGGCGCGCAGGCTCCCGACGCCGCCACCCCGAGCCCCCCGCACGCCGACACCGCAAGCGGGGCGGGTCCAGACACGGCGGACGGTGTCGACACGGGCCAGGGCACCGACACAGGCACACCCGAATCCGACCCTGGCTGGAACCGATGCGGTTCACAGCACCACGGAACGCGACCCGCCGGGACGCCCGACGACCCGATTGGGGTTCCGGCATGGCCGATGGTCGACGCAGGTACCACACTCGGAGCGTCTACAGACCGCTGGGACCGCTACGATTGCGCACCCGACACCCTGGAGACCGGCCCGGAGGTGCTGTATCGCTTCATCGCCGATCGGCCCGGCGACTTCCGCGCTGAGGTTCGCGAGCTGGACGGCAGCGACGTAGACCTTCACCTCCTGCGAGATCCCCGCATCGAGGACGGCATCGTCCAGGGCTGTCTCGGTCGGGCCCATCAGCGTCTGGAGCTGACGGGTCTGCCTGCAGGCGAGTACTGGCTCGCCATCGACTCGTGGGCCTCGGAGAGCGCGGAGTTTCCTGGCGCATACGAACTCGCCTTCGAGTGGATCGAGGAGGAGGTCTGGCGAGAGGTCGAGGTCGGCCCGGGGATCCGTTGGCGCACGCTCAGAACGGCCGCGGAGGGGGGCCAGACGTTCCAGGTCGTGTCCGTGGATCCGGATGCGGGACGATTCATGCGGCCGGACCTTCATTCCGGGTGCGAGTCGGTGCCCGACCGGCTCGACGCGCTCGGCGCCGCGGTAGGAATCAACGGGGGCTTCTTCAACGTGTCGAACTGCACGGCACTCGACCTCGTAAAAGCTGACGGCATCGTCCTGTCCACAAATCAGCTCAATGGCCTTCCACAGCGGGCCGTGGGTCATGTCCCCGGCACCGGGCTCGCAGCGAACTGGGTGGATCCCGGTGCCGACTGGCCCGAGGCATCCGACGCAACGAGCGGCTACCCGTCACTCGTCGCGGACGGTGTCGCTGCGGCAGAGGCGGAGCCCGGCGTGACGGTCTACAGCAGCACCGACTGGTCCAGGCATCCCCGCAGCGCCATGGGGATCACGGCAGACGGGCAGCTGTTGCTGGCAACGGTCGCAGGCAGGACCCCGGCGGGTGCCGGTCTTACGACTCCGAGGCTCGCAGACTGGATGGTGGAGCTCGGTGCCGTCGAGGCGGTCGGGCTCGATGGAGGCGGCTCGAGCACACTGGTGGTCCGGGGCTGCTGGGTGGATGGTGTCGTGAGCCACCCGAGCGACAACGGGCTGCCAGACTGGCGGGGGGCACGCGGCGTCTCGGACGGCGTCTACATCTACTGAGCAGGGTCCCTGCGCATCCCCCATCCTCCACATTCGCAGCACCTCGGAGCCAGCCATGAGACCCATCGCCCTGCCAGCCGCCTTCCTCGCGCTTTCCGCTGGCGGTTGCGGCAGTGCAGCGGGCGAGGGCGTTGAGACCGGAGGAAATCCCGACGCGGCGACATTCCAGGTGCCCGACTGCTACACCCGCGAGAAGCCAGGAACGGCTTCGACCTACGCCACCTTGATCGCACCCGAGCTGGGCGTCGTGCCCACCGTAGACGCTGCCGAGATGGTGGAGATTCCGCTCTTCCAGGCCGGACGGCGGGTCTACGGAGCGTTCGGGATCAACGAACTGGACAACCCGGCCCGGCTCGGCGGAAAGGACACGGTCTCGAATTCCGCCCTGCAGCGCTATGCAGGCATCGACGCGAACGGAAACGCCATGCCGGACGTGGTGTGGGTGGCATTCCGGCGCATGGCGGGCCTGGACCCCGATGCACTGGTCGGGAGCATGCAGCTCATCGGCTACAACGCGCGCACCGGCGCCACGGCCTTCATCGAGAGCAACGGCCAGGAGACCTCCAATCTGTCGCCCTGGCTGACGGCCACGCGACGCGAGGAAGGCGACCTGGCGGTCAACGGCCGCATGCCAGGACCAGACGATCCCGAGCAGTTCGACCTCGCCTACCAGTTCGCGCGCGACATTCAATGCGTCGCCTGCCACCAGGCAGACCCCTTCATCACCAGCCCCTTCATCACGGCAGCGCGGGTGCCCGGGACCGGGGAACCGGTCATTCCGATCCTGGACGCATCCAGCCCGTACTACGTGATGGGCGGCCACGACTGGGACATGCGGACCATCGACATCGAAGGGAACGCCTGCCTGGGCTGTCACCGCATGGGCATGGCCACGATCGATGAGGCCTTCGCCGCAGGCGGCTACGACGTCAACGACCACATGCCGCCCGACGACCCCGGCAGCCTGGCCGATGACTATGCAGCGCTCGTTGACGCCTGGACCGTGGGACCGGAGAACCATCCGGATGCGCGATGGGTCATCCCGCCAGCATGCGGAACCGGAGACGGAAACCAGGTGGTGGGAGACAGCTACCCGTTCCGCCAGGGCTTCAACGACGCAGGCAGTGGGAGCGACGGACGCCAGGGCGAATCTCGGGAGTGCCCGCCCGGGTTCGACCCTGCGGAACCATGCACAGATGGGGACAAGTGCCTCGAGGGAAGCACCTGGTACTACTGCGAGGGCGGTGCATGGCTGGCCTATTGACGGGACCACGTTGGACCCGTGCCGCCGGGTCGCACTCCAGCGTCAGGGTGCTGGAGCGGGCAGGTCCCCATCCAGCACCCCGCGGCCATCACTCCGCGACGTCGATGACGACCCATCCTTCGCCGTCGTTGTAGCCGGTCGCCCGAACGATGTCGGTCGCGGAGCTGTCGACGTATGAGCCGCCACCACCCGCGACGCGGCCGCCGTCTCCTCCCGAGAATCCACCGCCACCGCCGCCACCCCAGCACCCATCGCCGGACCCGCCGCCGCCGAAGCCGCCGTCGCCGCTCACGCCGCATGATGCGTTGCCCTGGCCACCCTCGATCCCATTGGCCCACGAGTAGCCGCCATCTCCGCCCCAGCTGCTGTACGTGGTTCGCTCGCTCTCCCCATCACCATAGAATCCGGCACCCCCGGAGCCCCAGGAGCCCCCCGACACGACGCCCCCAAGGCCGTACTCTGACGACTTCACGCTGCAGGAGCTGGTCCGGCTGCTCGAAGAGCCCTGGACGCCGTAGTTGCTGGCCACGGCGTCACAGCCGTCCTGGCTCACGTCGGTCCGCGTGCCACCGCCGCCACCGGCGACCACCAGCGGAGTGCCCGCCGCGTCCACCACGAACGAACCACCACCGCCGCCGCCGTTGCTCCCCGAGCTCTGCCCGACGCCCTCCTGGCCCACCGCGATGTACAGCACATCGCCCGCCGTCAGCGCCAGAACGCCCTCCGAGAGCGCACCCCAGCCACCCACGTAGCTCGAATCGCCCGAGGCACCCTGCGCACCGTAGGCCGTGATCAGGTAGTCGCCGCTCGACGGTACCGTCCAGGTCTGGACGCCGGTCGCTACCGTGACCTCGCCGTCGAGGGTGCCACCCGCGTACGCCGCGTCGCAGTCCGCCTGCGAGGGACCCGTACGCCCACTCACACCACACGGCGTGAAGATCCGCTCGCCCGCCCAGGTCTGGATCGTGATCGTGTCCGTTGCCGTCGCACCGCTCGCGCTCCCGTCGTCCGGCGTCGCCGTGCAGATCCACTCCTCTCCGCCCGTCGTCTCCGCAGCCAGGACCGTGTCATCCGGCCACACCGTCGTGGTCGTCGCGCTCGTCGATGCGCCATCCACCGTCCACGAGAAGCTGTACGAGATGGCGTCCCCGTCCGCGTCCGTCGACGCCGTGTCCACCTCGCAGATGAGGTCGCTCGACTCGAACGCCGGCGATGGGGAGATGGCCACCGTCGGAGCGGTCGGGACCGTGTTCAGGATGGTCGTGGTCGACGAGGTCGCGCTCGAGCCCACGGCGTCGCTGTCCGAGGGGGTCGCCACGACGTACACCGCCTGGCCCCGGTCGAAGTACAGCGTCCCGCTCAGGGAGGCACCGGTTTCCCCCACCACCTCGGTCCCGTCCACGTACCACGCGTACGTCCAGGTCAGTGCGTCCCCATCCGGATCCGCGCCCGCCGGCGTCGCCGTCAGCGTGTCGTTCGTGTAGGCCGAGGCCGGCGACAGCGTGACGTCCGTGGCCGCCGGCGCTGCATTCACGACCGTCACCGTCGCGCTGGTGACGGGCGTGCCGTCCTCCGTGCCGTCGTTGGGGGTCGCGACCACGTAGATCTCGTCGCCCCGAGCCGTCTCCGAGGACGGCAGCGTGTCTGCGACGGTCGCGGAGCCCGTCCCATTGATGTACCACGCATACGACCAGGTGAGACCGTCGCCGTCGACGTCCGTTCCCGATGC
>JAYYRS010000497.1:0-6550 GCA_036126975.1 Myxococcota bacterium | reverse complement strand
GCGATGGTCTGTCGGATCCCATTGACGGATTCGTCAAGGTCTACCCGCTGCTGGTCGAGCTCCGCGTGGTCCGCTGCAACCTCTTCGTACTCCACCAGCGCGACGAGGTTGACCTCGCCGAGCCGAGCCAGGGCGGAGCGTGCCGACTCGAGTTCCTCCGTCCAGTAGGCAGTGACCTCGGCGTCATCCAGCATGGCCGGCACCACACGCACCGGTCGGGTCAGCTCGTCGTCTCGCTCGTCTGGCTGTGCCGCCTCTGGAAGGTCGTCACGCATCGCTGCCGGGTCGACATCGAGCACGACGTTGCCGCTGCGCTCCACCTGGTCCAGCAGTCCCACCACGCTCACTTCGTAGCGCTCGTCCAGATCGGTGCGGATGCGTGACAGCTCATCCTTGACCTGCAGCAGCGCGCGGTCGAGGTCGTTTCTCGCGGTGGTGGCAGCCTCCCTCTTGCGGCGCGCCGCGGCGAGCACCTCTTCGCCCTCGGCCAGGGTTGCGCGACGCGCCTGCACGCGCTCCCGCGCCTCATGGAGATCCTGCCGAAGGGCCGATTCCTGCTCCCGCAGACTGACCAGCAACTCACCAATCTCGGCATCGGACTTGAGCAGGGCGGCGATGCGTGCGTGTGCGGCGTCCGTTTCGCTCTGGCCCGTGGCAACCTGCCGCGCGGCCGCGTCGCGCGCGCCGCGGACCTCCGCCCGGCTCCGGTCCAGTCCCACGAGGCGTTCTCGCAGCGCTGCCGCCTCTGCGGCTCGGCTGCTGAGCCCGTCTCGCGCCTTCCCCAGTGTGCGTCCTTCATCGCCCAGTGCCATCTGCTCGGTCTGCAGGGAGCGTTCGAGGCGGTCCTGCTCTGCTTCGTCCTGGCGGATCTGTTCGGCGAGCGCGGCATCCCGGGCATCGAGTTCCGATCGCCCACGACGGATTTCCTCGATCTCGTCTGCGGTCCGCTTCGCCGCATCCTCCTCGCGAGCGAGGCGCGCACGCGCGGCGGCAAGATCCCGTTCCGCATCCCTCCATGCCTGGGCCGCGTTGCGCTCTCCTTCCTGCGTTCCCGCAAGGGCATCCCGTGCGCCGTCCACAGCCGCGGCGGCCTGTTCGGCCGCCCCGACGGCTGCGGAATGACTTGCGCGCGCAGCCGTCAAGGCCTCCGCGGCGTCCTCCACGGAATGGCGGGCGTCTTTCAGCTCCCGTCGGCGCGACAGCAGCACCGCCCCTCCGCCAGGGGGGCCCAGGCGGAGCGTGCCGTCTCCCGTCACGAACCCTGGCGGGTCGCCCGCAAGCAGGATGGACTCCCCGGTCGCCGACCATCGCTCGAACGCATCCGCCGCGTCATCGACCGACGCCACCCCATCCACAAGCCGGGCGAGAACTCCCAGCGCACCTGGGTCTCCACCGACATCCGCGAACAATCCGTTCGGCCGGCCGCTCCCTGCAACGACCACGTCGACCCGACCCTCCACCACCGCAGCAACATCGGCTGCGACGGATGCGTCCGGGACGACGACAGCATCGAGAAGCTCTCGCAGCGCAGCCGCCAGCGGCGCCTCGAGGGACTCGGGAACATCCAGCAGGGAGCCCAGGCGACCCACCACCCGGTCTACGCGAAGCGCGCTCTTGAGCGCGTCGTCCGCACCCTCATCGCCCTCCACCATCGCGGCAAGCGACTCCGCGCGGGCCTTCCGGCCAGCGTGCTCCCGCTCTGCTTCCAGCAGCAGGCGCTGCGCGTCCCGCCGCGCCGACCGAGCCGCCTGCTCCTGCGTCCGCGTGGCATCGAGCCGAACCCCAGCGGCAGCGGCGGACTCCTCGGCGGCGGCGCGGGCCCCTTCCGCTTGCGCCAGGGCATCTTCGGCGACGCCTATCTGCCTCTCCAGGTTGTCCTTGTCCGCTGTCGCATCCGTCTGCTGCCGCTCCAGACGGGTGCGACGCGACGCGAGGTCGCGCCGACGCAGGACGTTGGCCTCCTGTTCTGCGCGCGCCCGCGCGAGCGCCTTTGCCCGCTCCATGACCGAACCCTTCGCCTGCTCGATGCGCCGGCGTCGCTCCCGGACCGCGCCTTCGGCGCTCTGCACCTCGACCCGGGCCTCCTGGAGTTCCGCCTCCATTCCAGAAAGGCGCTCCTGGACGTCCCCGCGTTCCCTCTCGACCTCCGTGAGTCGTCCAGCCGCGGCTTCGCGCGCAACCGTGGCCTCCTCGCTGCGTGACGCCAGCACCTCGATCCGGGCGGTCAGGTCCTCACGCTCCCGCTGCTGGAACTGCCGCGCCTGCTCCCGCTCCCGGCGTGATGCTTCGACCTCGGCGAGTTCATCACGCACCGACGCGGCTGCCTGCTCGAGCGCCTCGGCTTCGGCACGCGCCTCCTTCAAGCCGCCGTCGCGGCGCTGCACATCCAGCCCGAGCTCGATCTCCTCCGCCTCCGCGGCGCGGAGCTTCTCCGAGATCGCGCGCCGGTCTGCCGTGAGGCCACTGTACCGGGACAAGCCGATGAGGACATCGCCCTGGCGGATGAACGACTTCAGTCGCCGGTAGCGCATCGCCTTGGCAACCTGCCGCTCCAGTGACCGCATCCGGCCAGCCAGCGCGCCCACGCTGTCGCTGACCCGCTCCAGGTTCTCCAGGGTGGCAGACAGCCGCGACTCGGCCTCCCGGCGCCGCGCCTTGTAGCGGGAGATCCCCGCCGCCTCCTCGATCAGGGTCCGCCGCTGGTCAGGTCTCGCGTTCACGATCTCCCCGATCCGCCCCTGCTCGATGAAGCTGTAGAGGCGGTTGGCCACGCCGGAATCCAGGAACAGGTCCTGGATGTCTCGGAGGCGCACCTTGCCCTGGTTGACCAGGTACTCGCTCCCGCCGTCGCGGAAGATGCGCCGGGTGATGGCGAGCTCGGGATGCTGGGACCACTCCCCCGGGAACGGCTCGTCGCCCGCTTCGAAATGCAGCGTGACCTCGGCCATGGTGGACGGCTGGCGGTCCGCGGAACCCGCGAAGATCACGTCCGCCATCGACTGGCCGCGCAACGACTTTGCACTCTGCTCGCCAAGGCACCACTTGATGGCATCGACGATGTTGCTCTTGCCACAACCGTTCGGTCCGACCACGCCCGAGATCCCGGCGGCGAAATGGAAGGTCGTGCGGTCAGGGAAGGACTTGAAGCCTTGGAGCTCCAGCTTGCGGATGTGCATGGCAGGGTCGTGGGCGGGCGGAGGAAGTGCGACCGGCGCGGGGCTGCGCTGCGGTGCGAGGGCCGGGGTCTGGAGACCGGGCCGCGGGGGCCCGCACGGTATCACGCCAGGAATGCCCCGGGCGAGGCCTCAACCGCCAAGCCCTGGCAGGGGTGGAAACCCACCGTATTCCGCAGCCAGCCGGAGGTACTCCGCACGGCCATGCTCGATGTATTCGACATGCTCCCTGGCAGACACGGCGCGCACGACCCGCCCGGGCACACCGACGACCATCGAACCCGGTGGGATCTCCTTGTCGGGGGGCACCACGGCACCAGCGGCCACGATTGAGCCTCGACCCACGACACAGCCATCCAGCAGGATGGCACCCATGCCGATCAGGCAGTCGTCCTCGACCGTGCAACCGTGCAGGATCACCCGATGCCCCACCGTGCATCGGGCTCCGACCTTCGTCACACTCCGGCCCAGCGTTGCGTGACCGATGGACCCATCCTGGATGCTGGTCTCCTCTCCGATATCGATGCCGCCCTGATCACCACGAAGGACCACGCCCGGCCAGATGTTGCACCGGCGCCGGAGCCGGACCTCTCCGATGATCACGGCGCTGGGATCCACCCACACGTCTTCCTCGATCACGGGCGTATGGTGCCGGTGGGAATCGATGCGAGGCGCGCTGGGCATGGGGGCTCCGGTCTGCGACATCCGGGCGTCTGTATCCCGCAACCTCGCGGTGCATGCAAGATGCCGCCCCCGCGGTCCGTATCCCACGCCACTGGACCAGAACGGAGACGCCCATGTCCGAACCGACCGCGCTCGCAAAACCCCGGAAGACCGGACCCGCCTACCTCCTCTGGCTTGGAGGTCTGTTCGGCATCGCAGGCCTGCACCGCTTCTACATGGGCCGATGGGTCAGCGGCACGCTGTGGCTGTTGACCGGCGGCTTCTGCTTCGTCGGCCAGCTCATCGACCTCCTGATGATGCCTCGGATGATCGAGGACTCGAATCGCGGCGCCGGCTGGTAGCCACGGCCCCGACGCCGCACTGACCCGGCCCGCCGCGACCGGGATTCATCCGATGAGGATGCCCGCGATGGTGCCCGTCATGAACGCGGCGAGCGAGCCGCCCACCATCGCCCGCAGCCCCAGCTCGGCGAGATCGCCCATTCGTTCCGGTGCGAGTCCACCGATGCCACCCAGCTGGATCCCGATGCTGGCGAAGTTGGCGAACCCGCACAGCGCGTAGCTCGCGATGATCGCAGACCGCTCGGAGATGGCGATGTCCGGCGACGCAATGATGCCGCCCAGGTTGATGTAGGCGATGAATTCAGTCAGGACGATCTTCTCACCGAGCAATCGGCCGATGATGGGAGCCTCTGCCCACGGCACGCCCATGATGAAGGCGACGGGTGCAAACAACCAGCCAAGGATCCGGGCCATGCTCAGGGGTTCGCCCAGGAACGGGACAAGCCCGAGCGCCCAGTCCGCCATCGCGACGATGCCAACGAACGCGATCAGCATCGCTGCCACGTTGATCGCAAGCTTGACGCCTTCTGCCGCGCCCTGCGCCGCTGCCTCGATGACGTTGCGAGACGGCGTCTCGATGGTCACGTTGATGGCGCCGCCCGCCGTCTTCGACTGTTCGGTCTCCGGGAACATCACCTTCGAGATCGCCAGGGCCGCGGGCGCAGAGAGGATCGAGGCCGTGACGAGGTGCCCGGCGATGCCCGGGATGTCCTGCAGAAAGGAGACGTAGGCTGCCATGACACCGCCCGCGACCGTGGCGAAGCCCCCGGTCATGACGGCATGCAGCTCGCTGCGCGTCATGTCCTTCACGTAGGGCTTGATCAGCAGCGGAGCCTCGGTCTGTCCCACGAAGATATTGGCCGCGGCCGAAAGGCTCTCCGCACCACTTGTGCCCATCGTCCTCGCCATCACCCAGGCGAGCCCCTGGACGACCCTCTGGAGGATCCCCCAGTGGTAGAGCACGCTGGTCAGGCTGCTGAAGAACACGATCGTCGGCAGAATCCAGAATGCAAAGGTCTTGGCGGGCGGCGAGACGACACCCGCGAACACCTTCAGACCACCGTCCTCTCCCGCCATCGGCGCACCGTCTGGGCCGAGAATAGCGTGAGGCTCAACACTCTGGAAGACAAATGTAGCGCCGGCCTCCGAGAAGCTCAAGAGCTTGCGGACCCCGCCATCGATGAACGCGAAGACGAACTCCTGCAGCACCGGGGCGAGCAGGACGACCGCGAGGATGATCTGCAGCGCGACGCCCCAGACCACAGGGCGCCACTGGACGGCTTTGCGGTCCACGGAGCAGATCCAGGCGATGAAAACAAGGACCAGGAGACCGATCGCAGAGAACGCACGTCCTCCGAAGCCAGTAGTCGTGGGGATGATCACGGCGAGCATGGCCGGGATTGAAACACACGCGACAACGTGACGGGTCGGTGAACGCCGCCGACCCGCGGTGACGGTTGTGCGTCACGCGTTGACACCAACGGGGGCAAGCGGGCATTTACAGGGCCTGACTCAGCCAGAGGTCTTCCATGACGCGCCATCTTCTGACCCTCTCCCTCGCTCTCGGCCTCGCCGCTTGCTCCAACGACTTCGACGACAAGGGCGATGACCCTGACGGCGGCGAGGACGAGGACACCGACACCGACACCGACGCCGACACCGACACCGGCTCGGACGCCGACTACACCGATGACGACGGCGACGGCTACACCGAGGCAGACGGCGATTGTGACGACGACAACGACGCCATCAACCCCGGGGCCGCGGAGATCTGCAACAACCTCGACGACGACTGCAACGGCGAGATCGACGACGACCCCGGCGACGGCGAGACCTTCTACGCGGATGCAGACGGCGACGGCTACGGCGACGGCTCCGTGACCCGCGAGCAGTGCGACGAGGGCGGTGGATTCGTCTCCAACACCGACGACTGCGATGACGGCGTCGCCACGGCCAACCCCGAGGGCGTCGAGGTAGACTGGAACGAGATCGACGAGAACTGCGACGGATACGACGTCAACCTGGACGCATGCGTCAACGCGGCTGTCGACGACACCGCCGGATACATGGCGGACTACTGGGCCGTCCCCGACTACACCGGGCAGTACTACGACCCCTTCATTGGTGCGTTCTCGATCGCGGATTGGGAGATGGCGAACCAGTGGATGTACGTCATCGACAACGCCAACACCGTGACCGTCGGTGAGGAGAGCACCGAGTACAGCGTCTACTTCGACGCGCTCATGGGCATGAACAGCGCCACGGACGGATTCTGGGTCGACGTGTCCACCAGCACGACGGCCGAGTGGCTCGGCTTCGAGTACGACATGTACTGCGACGGCTACGTCACCG
>JAYYRS010000496.1:0-3785 GCA_036126975.1 Myxococcota bacterium | reverse complement strand
GATTGGCGGCCACATTGCGGTGGAAACTCGGAATGCGGACGTAGCCGACCGCACCCTCCAGGAGCTCTCCCTCGACCTTGAAGATCTCGATTCGCGCACGCTTGATCGTGAACGTCCGGGGGGTCTTCTCGGTGTCCCGCTCGACGAGGATCCGCACCGTTGTCCCCACGTCGCCGCGGAGCCGGTCAACCGCATCGACGAGATCCATGTTGACCGTCGACTCATCCTCGATCCGGAGGATGCGGTCCCCCGCCTTGAGCCCGGCCCGGTGCGCCGGGGTGCCGTCCATTGGTTGGGCCACGACGAGCCAGCCATTGCGGTCGACCTTTATCTCCACACCGAGACCACCGAACTCGCCCTGGTTGTCTACCTCCATCTCCCGAGCCGCTTCCGGCGGCAGAAGGACGGTGTGGGGGTCGAGCGTCGACAGCGCGCCATTGATGAGAAGGTACTCCACTTCAACGTGGTCGACTTCATCGGAGAGGTTGTCCTCCAGGACGAGCGCGATCCGACGCAGCTCCCCGACCATCGCATCGAACGAGTCGATCGGGGCAATGGGCAGCACGGTGGCGAATGGGCCGACCGAAATCTGCAGCCGCCTGCCATGGGGTTCCCGGACGAACATCACCTCGCTGACGCCCCGCTCGACCGCCTCAAGAGCGCCCTGGAACATCGCCTCCGGGTCGAGCCGGGCCTTCTCCACGTAGCGGTGCTCCACGTGGTAGAGATTCCGCTCCAGCAGTTCGAGGTCTGAGAGCTCGTGACGGTCGCCCAGCGCGAACCCCTGGACCGCGTCAACGATTTCCCGATGGGGCTTTGCGCCAGCGCCCGCTCCCGGCGACCGACCTGCCAGAGCGTGGTAGCCGACGAGGCTGGCGGGGAGTGCGACTGCGAAAAGCGCCAGGTGCTTCAGAACGCGCGGCATCGGACTCCGGAGGCGGCCGTCGGGACTCCGCAGCGTAGGGTTGGCCATCCCGGGTGTCAACGCACGGCGCGATCCCATGTGGGCCCCCAGCGGCGGCCGCTACCGTTGCAGGGTTGGCGACCACCCGGTATGAAACGCCGCCCCGAGGTGCGCGCCGATGGCCCTCAAGATCACGTGTCCCCACTGCAGCGCGCCGCGCCGCCTGGACCAGCCCTACCCCATGCCGGGGTCCGAGCTCCAGTGTCTGAGCTGCGGGCACCCGCTGTCGATCTCGTACCCCCCAGGCATGGTCGACCGCCTGCGGGCGCGCGGCATCCGCTTCGCCGATGACCCCCAGCCGTCAGATGCCTCCCCGACTGCTGCCCCACCTCTGGCCGCGGCAACTGCTCCCTCAGCTCCGCGGCTGGGGTCCCCCGCGACAGGCTCGCCGGCCCCCGAACCACCCACCGGCGCCACCCGCGCCGACCCGGTCCCGGCGCCCACGCGTCCCATGCCAGCGCGCCGTTCCGCCCCGGCCCCGACCGAGCCTGGGTCTGCATCAAGGGCGACGGGGGCGCTCGCTCCACCGGCGCTGGGGGTCGACAAGGCGTCGCCGCCGGCACCGCGGATGCCCTCTCCGACAGCCCTGCGGATGCCCGAGCCGACCGCCCCGACGGACCCGGGTACGACCGCTGGCTCACCAGCCGTGGCGCCCCGCCCCCCCGACGCACCGCGGACGGCGCAACCGGGACGGGCCGCGCCGCCTGCATCACCGAGTCGGGCCCACGCCGCACGAACGCGGCAGCCCGGCGGGCGCGGTCTCGTCGCGAGGGTCATCCGGGCGGCCGTCGTGCTCGCCATGCTGGGAAGCGTCGGCGGCGCCGGCCTGCTGGCCTTCGCGTTCTGGCATTTCGAATCCGAGGTCCCGTCGGTCGCAGCGCTCGAGACCTACCGACCGCCAACGGTCACCGAGGTCTATGACAACGAAAACCGTCTGCTCGGGGAGATCTACGAGAACCGGAGGTATGTGCGGGACCTGGACACCATGCCGCAACACCTCAAGGACGCTTTCATCGCGGCCGAGGACGCCAACTTCTACACCCATGGTGGTGTCGACTACGAAGGCATCCTCCGGGCGGTGGGCCGCAACCTCGCGAAGGGGCGCAAGGCACAGGGTGCGTCGACCATCACCATGCAGGTCGCGCGGAACTTCCTCCTGACGCGCGACAAGACCTACGAGCGGAAGATCAAGGAGATCATCCTCTCCCACCGCATCGAGGACACGTTCGACAAGGAACACATCCTCTATCTCTACCTCAACGAGATCTACCTGGGGTCCGGGGCGTACGGGGTCGAGAGCGCCGCCCGGACCTACTTCGACAAGCACATCGAGGACCTGACGCTCGCGGAGAGCGCCATCATCGCGGGCCTGCCGCCCGCCCCGAGCCGATACTCGCCGCATCGGAACTGGGAACTCGCCCGCGCCCGTCAGGAATATGTCCTCGGCCAGATGCTGACGAAGGGCAAGATCGACCAGGCCCGCTACGACGCCGCCCTCGCGGAACGCGTCCGGATCATCAAGACCGACAACGAGTTCCTGAAGCAGGCGCCCTACTTCACCGAGCACATCCGCCGGTATCTCGTCGAGACCTACGGCTTCGACAAGATCTACAACGACGGTCTCCGGGTGGAGACCACCGCCGACCTCGAGCTGCAGAAGGTCGCACAGACCGCGGTGATCGACGGTGTCCATACTGCCGACAATCGCGTCGGATGGCGGGGTGTAGAGGAGACCCTCGAGGCGGGGGCCATCGAGGCACGGCTCGCGGAGCAGGAGACGGCGCTCACGCAGGAAGAAGGCGACTCGATCCTGTTCGTTGCGGCGGCCGACAACGGCGGGGGACACTCCGAGCCGCCGGCGCGCTCCACGCTGGAGGCCGGCAGGCGGTACGAGGCCGTCGTCCTCGAAGCAGCCGACAAGCATGCCGTCGTGGGGATCGGCACGCACAGAGCGCTGATTCCCCTGTCCTGGACGAAATGGGCGTATCCCCCCAACCCCGAGCGCAGCTGGAAGTACCGCGGCCAGAACAAGATGAGCAACGCCCTCAAGCGCGGCGACGTCGTGACGGTCACGCTGGAGGCGACGGACGCCCAGGAGGTCAAGAACCTCAAGGGGTACGACAAGGCGGGCCCCGGGCCGTTTGCGGCAGCGCGCCTCTACCAGCCGCCTTCCCTCCAGGGCGCCATGTTCTCGTACCGCCTCTCCGACGGCGCGGTGGTGGCCATGGTCGGGGGCGTCGACTTCGAAGACAGCGAGTACAACCGCGCAACCCAGGCCAGGCGGCAGGTCGGGTCGACCTTCAAGCCCATCGTCTATGCCGCGGCCGTCGGGACCCGGCAGTTTACCGCTGCGTCGATGGTGCAGGATGCGCCGACGGTCTTCCAGACTCTCGGCGACAAGCTCTGGAAACCGGGAAACTATGGCGGTGAATACCTCGGGAACATCACTCTCCGGCGGGCGCTGCAGATGTCGCGAAACGTCTGCACCGTGCGCGTCCTCGACAAGATCGGCCTCGACCCCGTGTTCGAACTCGCGGGGCCCGCGCTCCGCATCGGCTACAACGACCCGGTCTGCAGCCGAACCCACCAGACCGTGGGTCAGGAGTGTGCCGGAAGCCGGACACCATCGAAGGTCAGCGGCTACGAGTGGTGCGAATACTGCGACCCGGATTCCTGTCCGCTGGTGAAGGCGGAGCAACAGGTCGTGCGCAAGAACGGCCAGGACATCACCGTCGGAGAGCCCAAGGCATGCCTGGGGTCACCCATCACCGACAACGACGGACGATGGTGCACCTCGTGCGATGTCAACCTGCGGGTCTGC
>JAYYRS010000495.1:0-6380 GCA_036126975.1 Myxococcota bacterium | reverse complement strand
GACCCGACGACCCTGCCGCCGGAATCGTCGTGCGCTCGCTGGTCAAGCCCGTCCCCGCCGTCAAGGTGAGCCCGACAGGGAGCACCGTCTTGTTCGTACACCACAATGAGCGGCGCACGGGGGTCGCCAGCGACTCGCCGTTCCGGGACGCCTGGGCACTGAGCATCGTCGACACCGCAGCACACTTCTCGAATCCCGTGCGGCTCGCCGGCGAGCCCACGGGCTTCGCGCACGGGCCGGATGGCAGCTTCGGCGCCTTCGTCATGGGCGGCCTGCCGTTCCTCGAGGTGGTCGACTACCGCACGCTGCTTTTTGACGAGGTCGCCCTGAAGAGCCCGGCCAACAACGTCGGCATCCTTCCCGCCTCCCGGATCGTCTATGCAAGCCAGGCCCACGCACTTGGGCGCATCAGCTTCTACGACGTGGATGGGAAGGGTCTGACGACCATCACGGGGTTCGAGCTGAATGCGGGCATCGACATCGAGTAGCCACGACACCCGTGTCATGCTTCCGCCGGCCCGCTTCCCATGCGATTGCCGGTTGCCCCCTTGAGGACTGCATTCACAAACCTGGCACGATCCATGCAAACACCGGGACGACGCCATGGAGGCAAGATGAAGAATCCCCCCTTCCGGATGATGGCCGGACTGATCCCGCTGCTCGCAGCCTGCAACGAGAGCGACCTTGTCGACGATAAATCGGTCTCCGGCGACTGGGACACCGGCAGCGCATCCAGCGAGGGCGCTGACTGGGACGACGGCGGCGGTGGCGATGGCGGCGATGGCTGGGCGCCCGAGCAGGAGGACGACTTCCTCAGCCTCCGGCCCGCGCCGACCGACGCATACGTGTTCGTGGCCAACCCTGCGCGCGACACCGTGACCCGCATCAGCGTCCCATCGCTCGCGGTCATCACGGCGGGCGTCGGGAACGAGCCCCACGTCGTCGCGACCACGGACGACTACGAGAAGGCGGTCACCTTCAACCGCGGCTCCGACGACGTCACCATCATCGACGCGGACACGCTCGAGGTTCGCGACATCGAAGTCCGGGAGAACTTCAACGCGATGGAGATGTCGCCGGACGGCGCCTGGGTCGCCTGCTGGTACAACGCGGACGCCGCCGACGAGATCGACCGGGCTGCGGCCGGGGGCGCGCAGTCCTTCAACGAGGTCAGCTTCGTCCGCCTTTCGGACGGGGCCCACTTCCCAATGGTCGTGGGGTTCAACCCGCGCGAAATCCGCTACACCGCGGACGGTTCGCTCGGCGTCGTCGTCTCGGACGCGTACCTCGCGGTGATCGACCTCACGGCGGAGGTCCCCGCACCGGAGCGACTCCAGATCGCCGAGGACCTCATCGACCCGCCCACTGCAGAGGAGGTCCTGATCACGCCCAATGGGGACTTCGCGTTGATCCGGCAGTTCGGTGCCGACGAGCTGGTGGTGGTCGACCTGCTGTCGCTTGAGGTCAGCCGTGTCGAGACCGGGACCAATCCCACCGACCTGGATGCGACCCCCGACGGCCGCCAGGCGGTGGCCGTTGCCCGCGGCTCCGGCGAGCTGTGGGTCTACGACCTCTCCGACCCCTTCGCGCTGCCCGACATCGTTCCGGTTCCCGCCACCGAGGTCTTCGGGAGCGTCCTGATGAGTCCGGACGGCGGGAAGGGGCTGCTGTTCAGCACCGCTACCGGCGTCTCGCGCTACGGCTCGTGGGACGTCGCCACCGGCGAGATCGACATCCACTCGCTCGTGAAGCCCGTCGACCGCATGGGCGTGAGCCCAACCGGCAACACCGCCCTCATCTTCCATGACGCAGATGCCAACGACGACGTCGACAGTGACTCACCGTTCTACCGGAACCATGCGCTCACCCTTGTGGACCTCGAGGACTTCTTCGCGAACCCGCTCCGCCTGCCTGCGGAGCCCACGATCTACGACACGACCGCAGACGGCGACCTCGGCTTCTTCATCATGGAAGGCCAGCCCTACCTCGAGGTCGTCGACTTCAACACCCTGCTGTACACCGAGGTCGTGCTGAAGAGCGTCCCCGTGCACATCGGCGTCCTGCCGGACACACGCACCGTGTTTGCCAGTCAGGAACACGAGCTCGGGAGGCTGTCCTTCCTGGACCCTGACTCCGGTGAGCTCCAGACCATCACCGGCTTCGAGCTGAACTCCGGAATCGAGTAGGCGCCATGCGCCCAGGAGCCCCCATGCGAATCCACAACACCCTGCTCTTGCTCGCCCTCACGGGCTGTGACCCATGGAACAACTGGCCTCCCAGCGACTGGGGCGACATCGATGCGCCCCTGTGGGATGCCGGCGTCGTCAATGCGACCGACGGGACGTACGTGCGCCTCCCGCATGCCCGACGGCTGGTCCGCGTCAATCCCGATGGAAGCTTCCAGGGGGTCGACCTCGACGGCGCCACACCGCACCGGGTGCTTCCCACTCCCGACGAGGAGCAGGTGCTGGTGTTCGCACGTTGGTTGAGCTGCGATGATCCGGACCGGGACATCGAGACGCCGTCCGACTGCGACGACGACGACCTGGTGACCAACGCCGAGCTGGTCCGGGTCCAGGATGGCGTCAGCCAGGATGTGTATGACGTGCCAGCCCACATGAACGCCCTGGCCTGGTCCCCGGACGGCCGGGTCGCCGTGGCGTACCTCGACTACGAGGCGGGTTCCGACATCGAGATCGACGGGGTCGTCGACCTCACCGAGGTTCTCTTCATCCCGCTCGGAGGCGGAACCCCACAGGCCGTCAGCATCGGGTTCTCGCCGCGCAACATCCTGTTCACCCCCGATGATGGACGCGCCGTCATCATGTCGCGCTCCGAGGTCGTGGTCGTGAGTCTGGACACCTTTGAGGTGATCGTGACCTACCCACTTGTCCTCGACGCCGACCAGGAGGTCAATCCCAACGATGCTGTCCTGACGCCGGATGGACGGTACGCGCTGGTGAGCGTGGAGGGGAGCTCAGAGCTCTACAAGCTCGACCTGCAATCCCCGACCATCGACATCGAAGATCTCGATGCACCGCCTTCGGACATGATCGTGTCCGCGGACGACGACGCCGTGGTGATCGTGTACGACTCGCTGCAGCGTGTCGATGTACTCGACCTGTCCAGCTTCGAGCTGAAGGAGCCGATCGCCCTCGACGACCCGATGAACGGGGTGCTGCTGAGCGAGGGTCAGGCATTCCTCTACAACCGGACCTCCTCCAGCCATGACGTCTACACGCTCGACCTCGACACAAGCGAGCTCGTTGAGCACCGGGTCGAGAATCCCGTATCGGAGATGCGTCTGTCGCCCGCCGGGCGATACGCCGTGGGCACGCTGCGGCCCGAGATCGGGAGCGGGAGCGGGCTGGAGCAGTACCAGGACGCGAACTGGGGGCTCTCGGTGGTCGACATCGTCGAGCAGGAAGCCATCAGCCTCGTGCTGGAGTCCGAGCCGGTCGGCCTCGCGCTGGTGGAACAGGGAGAGGCAACCTACGCGTTGGTGCTCCTTGAGGGTCGCGAGACCCTGCTTCAGCTCGACCTCTCGGCACCGTCGCAGCCCATCGAGCTGAAGCTCGAGGCCCCTCCGACCGGTATCGGCGCATTGCCCGACGGCCGCTTCAGCATCACGCACGAGGCCCCACTCGGTCTGATCACCTTTCTCGACCCTGCGACCAACGAGACCACACCCGCAGCTGGATTCGCAACGCTCGGCCTGATGGCCGAAGAGACCCTGCCGCGCCGTGATGACGGCGAGGAGAACTGACATGACCCTCGCATCGCTTGGCCTGGCGGCCATCCTCGCCTCCCCCACCGCGAACGCAGACGAATCGCCCACGAGTCGGAGCCGGGCGGTGGCCGGACATGAGGTCAGTCTCGAGCTCGGCACGCTCGCCGCCCCGGACCCGGACTGGGAGTACCTGGGCAGTGGAAACCAGATCTCCTCCTACGGGGTTCGAGCCGGCTGGGGATTCACACCGGCGCTGGCGCTCGTCGCCTCGTGGCATCGCGGCGCAGACGGTGTGGAGTTCGATGGCCCATCATCCGACGACACCGGAGGGGACGACGAGGACCTGCTCTTCCGCACTTCCTTCATCAGCCATCAGTTCGCGCTGGGGCCCAAGCTGCAGTGGCGCGTGACGCCCTGGCTTGCTCCCTACGCCACCCTTCAGGGTCTCGGTGTCCTCGGGACGGCGAGGTTGGACGATGGCTTCGACGACGACGACAACCCCAACCAGTACACCTACCGGGGCCTCGCTCCCGGCGGGTTCGTCAGTGGCGGCGTCGACGTCAAGCCTGTGCGGCTGGCCAAGGGCATGCGCCTCGGAACCCACATCGAGCTGGGCTACGCGCTCACCGGACGGATGCGTCTCGTCCAGGAGGGTGGACGGGACCCGGCCAGCACGGATGAACCCGGGACCGCGCAGCTTGGGGCCGTGGGATTCCGTGGGTTCACGATGCGATTCGGCGTGGGTGTGCACTTCTGAACGCGGGCCCGCGGGTGGCTCAGTCCGACTCGTCGGGCGCCGCCACCCCGCCGGCCGCCGCCAGGGGCGGATTCGCGTCCCGGAACGCCGCCATCTGCGCGGAGATGGGTGTCTCCTTCCGCTTCGACCACAGGATCCAGACCCCGATCAGGCCGAGGGCGACCGACAGGTACTGGGCCGGCGTAAGTCCGAAGTAGCGTGTGTCGGTGGTCGTGTGGCGGAACACGTCCATCACCAACCGGATGGGGCCATACACCGCGAAGAGCACCCCCACGAAGAAGCCCGGCGGCCGGGGTTTGCGGTCGAGGATGAGGAACACGCCGAACATGACCAGCGACCAGAGGGCTTCATACAGGCCCATGTCGTGGTACGCGACCTGCTGCCAGACCTCTGCAGGAATCCGGGTCGTTGCGTCCTCCAGCTGGGGAAACTCCGCGATGTGTGCCTGGATCCAGGCCGCCTTCTCCCGCGCGTCGAAGTAGTTGGGGTTCATCATCCCCTTCACGCCGAGCCAGAAATCCGTCTCCGTACCGGGGTGGTCATGGGCGACGAAGCAGCCCATCCGTCCAAGGAACCACCCCACCGTGAACCCGAAGAGTCCGCTGTCGGCGTAGGCCCAGGTGTTGATTCGTGGCTGCAGGGCCGCTCCGCCCTTCTTCGCCTTCCTGTTCGCCTTGCGCACCTTTGCGTCTTCCCTGCGGAAGAACCAGATGCCGAGGATGGCGCACCCGATGAAGCCACCAAAGCTGGACAGCCCCTTCCACACCTGGAAGATGACCATGGGGTCGTCGAGGAGGTCCTGTGGGTTGTAGAAGAGGAGGTGTCCCGCGTGGCCACCGATGAAGACCCCCGCGACCATCCAGCTGACCAGCCGGTTGATCAGATCCTCCTCGAGCCCGTCACGGGCCGCCTTCTTCGCCGCCTGCTGCGAACCGAACACGAAGCCCAGCGCCACGAGGATGCCAAACCCATGGATGGCAAAATCCCCTGTGATCGGGATCTTCACAACGTCGAAGTACGGAATCAACGGCTCCATGCCCGGTCTCCAGTGATGCGGCATCCCGGGTAACCCACCCGGCACCGCAGGTGGACACCGTCAGAGCGGTACGCCTCCATCAAGGGGCAGATCCATCACGAACCATCTCCGCCCGTCCGCATGCTCGCGCACACTCGCCGAACCACCGTGCTCCGAGGCGATGGCGGTGACGATGGAGAGCGAGTCGGCCGCCGGGGCGGCGCGGCCCTCCACCTTCAAGAAGGACGCGAACAGGCCGCGACCGGCCACCCGATCGAAGCCGGGCCCGCCCCCCGCAATCCGGACGACCGCGGTGCCACGCTCGACCTCGAGGTCCACCGTCACGGCGTCACCGTCCCCATGCGTGCGCGCCGCCGACATGAGCAGGGACACTGCTCGCGCGAGACGAGGCGCGTCCGCCTGCACCGTCATCGCCTTCGGGCCAGTGACGGAGACCGGACCACCGAGTCCGCGGGCCTCCGCTCGCACGAGTTCCGCGAGGTCGACCCCGCCGAGTCGGGGTGCGGCTTCCGCGTGGACCGCGACCCGGAGCCGCCGGATGATGTCCACCATGCCGCGGGCGCCCTCATGGGCCTCCCGGAGCATCTCGTGCTGGTCTTCCCGAGACGGCGGGACGGCCCAGTCTTCGTCCAGCAGAGCGCCCAGATTGGCGAGCACGTAGGTCGCAAAGTTGTTCATCTCATGCTGCGCTTCGCCGGTGAAGGCGGCCACCTGCGCCAGTCGCACGCTGGCGTCCTGGTCGACCCCCGGAGCCTCCGACAGGCCGGCGTGCAGCCGCACACCCTCTCCGAGCGGGCAGTCATTCCAGTCGCCGCCGTCGATGATTCCCTGTGCATCATGCCCGGGGTGGGCTCCAG
>JAYYRS010000494.1:0-2838 GCA_036126975.1 Myxococcota bacterium | reverse complement strand
AGGGACACCTGTCGACCCCGCCGTGCCGCTGGTCGCGCCGTAGGTTGGGCCGTACAACCTCCCCGTCGTACCCGCGCCGCCGCCGCCGCCGCCCCCCGCACCCCCAGCACTGCCACTGCTTGCGGGGTCGCCGTCCTCACCCGATAGGTCGATCTCCCCTGAGATGGTGACGGTTCCTGTGGCACGGATGACCAACGGGTCTGAACCGCTGGCGGTCAGGATGGTTCCGGCAGGCAGGGTGAAGTCCGTGTAGTTGTATTCCCCCGCAGCAAGAGTAATCGAAGCCGCGCTTGTTCCCAGGCTCCATGACCCATCACTGCCTGTCCCGCACGCACTGCAGTCAATCTCCCGGTTCGGGCCCACCATCTGTACATTCCCTGAACCGTCGTCTACGAGCGCCTGGATGTACGATGCGGGGGCTCCCGTTGTCGTTGAAGCCGTCAACGAGGAGCTTGAATCAATGGTTTGAAAACCGGACGTTGAGACAGTAGCGGCATCCGCAGACGCGCTGCACCCCCATCCCGTAGAACTTGAATACGTGGCCGTCTCACCATCCACGCAAACCAGCCCTGCGAGGGTGTCATCATCGCCGTCCTCCAGTCCACTCGGCACGCTCACCAGCTGGCTCCAGTCAATCTCCGAGTACTCGGTCAGGATGGTGTACCCAGCCATCGTCGAGCCGGCGTATAGGTCGACTGCATCGGTGCCAACGGCCACCACCACGTCCGCGTCGGTCAACGTGCTGTCGCTGAATCCGTCGCAGGCCCACGCGGCCGTCGCCGCGTCGAACACCGCCCACTGGCCGTCGCTGCAGACGAGGTCTGCGAGCGTGTCTGCATCATCGCCATCCGAGAAGTCGCCCGGCACGCCGGTGAGCTCGCCCCAGTCCACCGACGGCGTCGGGCCGGTCCACGTCCCGTCACTCGCGACGACCTCCGTGCCGTCCACCGTGAGGCTCCCCGCCTCGATGTCCGCACCCGGTGCCAGCTCCGCAGCGACTCCCGCCTGCCGGGCATAGGGCACGCTCCCGACCGCCATGCGCGGCACCATCGCTGGCTCGCCGTCCAGCTGGACCTCGAGGTACAGCGGCCACTGGTCGAGCACGCTGCCCTCCAGCGGATTGCCGGACTCATCAGCGCCCAGCATGACCGTGTAGAAGCCGCTCGTGAAGGTGACGGTCTGCAGCTCCTCCCACAGGGTCGTTCCCCCGCTCTCGCCGTCCATCAGGCGGAAGGTCACGTCTACGGTGTCCTCCAGCGGTGCACCGGTGCTGTCGAGCACGCGGCCCTGCGTGGTGAGCTGGGCGGGGACCGCCAGGGCCACGGAGGGCGCTGCGGCGAGCAGGAAGGCGAGACAGGAAATCAGGGGACGCATCTGGGCTCCGGAGAGGCATGGAGGCTACCATCTGCCTCCCCAGGCGAGCAGTCACCACGCCTCTGGCACACCCTGGTAGCCAGGTGGCACGGGTGGGGGTGTACCGGCACGGGTCGCAGGTGTGCCGGCCAGCCCGGGCGCGGGTGGGTCGGGATGACGCTGGAGCCGTCAGAACCCGTGGGTTCCCCGCCGCCCCCAGCCCCGCCTCCTGGCCCGGGCCTGGCTTCGCTGGCCTTGGGCCTGGAGCCTGCGCAGGGGGGCACACGGATTCGCCGGGCGCACGCTGCATGAAGGGTCAAGGGTCAAGGGTCAAGGGTCAAGGGTCAAGGGATCGTCCGCGCGAGACGAAGACCGAGGCCGAAGGTTCCGATGACGGGGATGCCAATGAAGAGATGGGCCACGCGCACGAAGCGCGGCTCGTCGTACCAGGACCCGCCGCGGGTCACTCGAAAGTCGTCTTCAGACGAGTCCCAGCACCACTCCCCGACGTTGCCGGTCATGTCGTGAAGACCCCAGGCGTTGGCGGCGAAAGAGCCCACGGGGGCCGCAGCGTCGTAGTTGTCGCTGCACGAGAACACGTCTCGGCTCCAACCGAACTTGGACTTCGCCCGTGGGTTGCTAACGTTTGCTACCCGGCACGCGCCGTCTTCCGACACGCCGCCGGCGTACGGCCCCGACTTCCCGGAACGCGCCGCGTACTCCCACTCCGCCTCCGTCGGCAGACGATACCCATCACTGGAGCGGTTCCAGACCACGCTGGCGCTCTTGCTGGTCTCGCATTGGTCGACACCATCGTACGCCTTGGACAGACCGTCCCGCGCCGACAGCGTATTGGCAAACGCCACCGCATCGCACCAGGTCACGTCCTGCACCGGAAGGCGATCGCCGACCAGCGATACGCCCTCGTAGTCCTTGATCGATGGGTTGCTGCCCATCACAGACCGCCACAGGCCCTGGGTCACCTCGGTCTTCCCCATCAAGAAGCCCTTCGTCAGCGTCACCCGGTGCTGCGTCTCGTTGTCTTCGCGGCCCTTCTCGGAGGCCGGCGAGCCCATCGTGAAGCTGCCTGCGGCAATGCCCACCATCGCGTAGCCGCTGCTGCCGGTCCACTCCGATCCGGCCGCAGTGGGCTGTCTTGGAATCACCGGCGCCTGAACCGGTGCACGCGCCGGCGCTGCAAGGGTCAACACCTGCGTGAGCGGAACCCCCTTGAACCCCAGCGGCACCTGCGCGTCGCTCTCCTGCACGCACTCGGAGTACGCGGCCGCCTCGGCCTCTCCGAGCAGCGTCACGCCGCCCGAAGCGTCGGCCTTCGTGCAGACGGTGTTCTGGATCTGTGCGACCAGCACGTCGTAGACGAGGACGGCCTGCGAGAGATCAGCGAACCGTGAGGCGTTCTCGAGCCCCGCTGCACATGCGTCCGTCGCCGTGAGCTGCGCGAGAGGGATGGTCCGCTGCTCCGGG
>JAYYRS010000493.1:0-3664 GCA_036126975.1 Myxococcota bacterium | reverse complement strand
AGCAGGAAGCAAGGGATGCCGAGCGCACTCGCCTCGAAGCCGAGCTCGCCGAAGTCGAGAGCGAGATCGCCCGGCTCGAGGCCGAGGACGAGGCACTCGCAGGCGAAATCGAGAAGATCGAGGCGGAGCTTGCCGCCCTTTCCACCTGAGGCGGAGCCCCTGAACACGACCCGGCCGGACACCGCGGCGCTCCGGCGCGCGCTTGAACAGGGCGAAGATGGGCTCGCCGCGAGGCTCGTGCGCGCCGTCCTCGACGCCGCAGGCGTGCCCCTTGCCGGACCGGTATCTCCCGGTCCCCGGGAGGGCGGATTCCCCCATGAAGCCGCAGCCGTCTTGGACCATGCCGGACACTTCTCCTCTGTCGCAATGGCGGCGCGCTCCACCCTCCACCTCTACGACGGCCATGAGTCCTGGGCGGTGGGGCTCGAGGACCTGGAGGAGGAGCAGGGGCGCGATCTCGCTGTGCGGCTGTCCGGTGTGGCGACCGTCGTCTCGGCGCTTCCCGGGGGCATGTCGGCGGCTCGAGAGACCGGAACCTTCGCCGCGCTGGTCTGGTACCTGGCAGCCGTGGACGTCGTCCTTGCCTACGGCACCGAGATGGATCCCGTCGAAGCCGGTCATGTAGCAGGTGTCGTCGCACGGCACGAACCAGCCGTCTCGGAGATCCGCATCGCGCTCGGAGGTGGGCAAGACGCAGCCGATGCGCTCGATGGACTGGTCGCCGAGGTCGAAGATGCCGTCTCAGCGCTGCCAGACGTCGTCGCGGTGGTCGCCGCTGCCGTACGCGGTGTCCTCCCCGAGATCGAGAGCAGCACGGAGGCCTTCCAGGCCGAGGCGGCATCCACGCCGGCGGTCGGCCTCCTCATCGCCCGGCTCCAGGCCGAGATGGAGGGAACGCTCGGCGACGCGCCCGCGACCCGGCCCCCCCAGACCCGCACCCCCCCCCGCGGCGCCGGGCGCCACACTCCGCGAGCGTCGCCAAGCGAGCCGGGCTCGCTGCCCGGATTGCTGCCTTGGGAGAACAGAGGGAACGACTCCTTGCTCGTCGAGCCTCGGACGACCCCATTCCAGTCCCGGCGCCCGACCCCCAGGACGACCCCGGCGTACAAGCGGCCCGAGGACAGCTCGACGAAGCCACGCGGCGTCATGCTGACGCCGTCTCCGCATCCGCCGCGGTCATCGCTGCGACGCCACGACGGCCCGCCGGTCCAGCGCCCGGTCAGGAGGAAGAGAGACGGGTCGCCAAGGCGCGCGCCGCACTCGATTCAGCCGACGATGCCGTCGCGGCAGCGAGAGCTGCCATCGACCGCTTCCATGCCAACGAAGCCACACGCAAGGCCGGAGAGAGCCGCATCGGGAAGCTTCGGGACCGCCGACTCGAAATCGTCGCCGGGAGCGCTGCTCCTCGTCGGGAACGGCGGCGTCTCGAGAAGCGGATCGCAGCCCTTTCGGAGGCTGTCGAGCGCAGCCCCAGCCCACCGGACGATGGCATCGGTCCGATGAAACAGGAGGTCGATGCCACGGCCGCGCGGGCCCGCCGCGCGCAGCGGGTCCTCCAGGAGACGCGTTCGCTTCCTGCACCCACCCGTCCCGAGCCTCTCGCGGAGGATGACCACACCGCGCACATCGGTGCGGCGCAATCGCGCATTGCGGTCCTCTCGGATGCACTTGCAGAGGCCCGGAAGGCCGTAGAGGACGCCGTCTCCAAACGCCGCAGGCAGCGGGAGGGGCAAGACCGCCGGCGCGCCCAGATCGCTGAAGCCAAAGGCGCTGCGACAACCCATCGCGACACCGTACGCGCCGCCATCGCGGCGATCCGAAGGCCTGTTGCCGTTGCGACCGTCTCGCCGGTCCCGACCAGTCTGCGGCTCGCCCTGGACGCTGCCCGTGCCGAGGTCGATGCCGCGCAGGCGCTCCGGGCGGTTTGCATCGCCGGGCGACCCGAAGATCCGCCGGACGCACCGCCGGCACCTGCCGACGTGCGCCCGCTGCGGCAGGCCGTGGCACGCGCAGAGGCAGCTTCCCTGGACGCCCGCACCGCGCTGGTCGACCACCGAACGACCCGAAAGGCCCACCAGACCGCCCGCCGCGCCTCCATTGCGGGGGAACTGGACCGGGCACGCGCCCAGCGGTCCGCGATTCGCAGCGCGGCGCAGTCTGCGCGGGAGGCCGTGCCCGTGGCCCACGTCGCAGGCGTCGCAGGCGACATCATTCTGGCTGCCTCCCTCACACGCGCGGCCCTGGACGAATCCCGTTCGGTGAGAGAGCGCCTTGCCACGGCCTGCCCGACGGCTCCCGGGCCGGGACCCCAGACCGTGCCGCCGTCGCACGTCGAGACCGCAGGCGCCAACCTGCGAGATGCCATGGCTGCCGCCGCTGCCTCGGTGCTCGAAGCCCGAGCCGGTCGCGCGGCGCGCAGCGAACGGATCGCGTCGCTGCAGGCCATCGCCGCCCGCAAGCGGGACGTCCTGACGACGACCCCATCGCGCCCGGTGTCGCCAACTGCTGCAGTCCGGGACAGCGCCGCGCGACTCGACGCTGCCGAGATGCAGACCCGCCGGGCCCGACAACGGCGCGACGCCGCGCGCCCTGCCGTGCGCCATGCCCGCCGCGAACTCGCGAGATGCCGCGCTGAAGCCCACCGTGCCGGGACCGCCATCGGCGCGCTCGATGACCGGATCGACGCACTCTCGCGGGATGTTCGCCGCGCGGAGGATGCATCGGTCCAGGCACGGCGCACCGCTGTCGAGCCGGCCTCCCGAAGACGCTCCGTCGAGGACCTCCTTTCCCGGATCCGAAGCACGGGAAGCCCACCGTCACCCGTGGTCGCTCCACCACCCGTGGTCGCTCCACCACCTCCGATGGCCGCTCCTCCGGAGCCCGGTGCTCCGCTTCCGACACCGGCCCAGGGCCATGATGCCGGGTCCACACCTCCGCCGACCTCCCTGGACGCAGACGCGGCGGCGACCAACGACGCCACGATGCTCCTCTCCAAGGTCGATGCCATCGCCCCGCGCCCGTCAGTCGGGAACGAGGTCGACGGGACGGAACACACGGCCGTCCGGGCCGCCAGCAGGACCACGGCGACCCCACCCGACCGCCCGGACATCGGCGAACTGGATGCCGCCACCATGATCCTGCCGCGCAACGCAGAGGAACGGGCAGCCCTGCTTGCGCAGCTCGATGCAGGACCGGACGGGGAGGATGACCCAATGGCGGATGCGGCAACCACGATGCTGTCTCGAGCGGAGCTGATGGAGCGCCGACCGGAACTGGCCGGACATCCAGAGACCGAAACGCCGCCAGAGGAGCCGCGTCGGGAGTCGTTCATCCCCCCGACCCACAAAGCGTAGCCGGACGTCGCTGGGACAGCTGGGCTTCAGGGCTGGCAGGGATAGGGCTCCCAAATCTGGAGCTGCCATGCCGACTGCCCGCTGGAACGAAACCACCATCGCCGCCAGCGACGACACCGTCGTCGTCGAGGGGAACCATTACTTTCCCGCGGGCGACATCGACCCAGAGCACTTCACGCCATCCGCGACCCGGACGACCTGCAGCTGGAAGGGCGTAGCGCACTACTACGACGTCGTCGTGGACGGAGAGGTGAATCGCGACGCGGCATGGTTCTATCCCGCACCCAAGTCCGCAGCGGCGCACATCAAGG
>JAYYRS010000492.1:0-19167 GCA_036126975.1 Myxococcota bacterium | reverse complement strand
CAGCATGACCCCCAGCTCACTCCGGACGGGCGCCTCTGGGGCGTCGACAACCAGGGCGCGGGTCCGAACCGCGCGCGAATGCTCCGCTACGACCTTCGAGGCGCCAAGGTGGACCGCACCTGGGCGGGCTCTCCGGAGCATCCGTTCTACACCCGGACCTGCGGGCACGCCCAGCAGCTGCCCGGCGGCAACCTCCTGGTGGTGAGCAGCAAGCAGGGGACGGTGTTCGAGCTGACGCCCGATAACGAGGTCGTCTGGACATACACCGTGCCGGACACCCTCACGGCGCAGAACGGTCGGTCCCACATCTCGCGGATCTTCGAGTTCCAGCGGGTCCCACTCGGTGCTTCCGCGGGCTGGCTCCATGGCCCGCGTGCGGCGCCGGGGCGGTGAGCCCCCTGCGCCGTCAGGTAGGGACCGCCTGGGGCAGGGTCAGCGTGAAGGTGGTCCCGACGTCCACCTCCGTCTCGAAGCACAGCGTCCCGCCATAGCGCTCCGCAATGGACCGGCAGATGTGCAGACCCAGGCCCACGCCGCGCTCCTTCTTCGTCGTGAAGAGCGGCTCGAAGACCCGCGGCTGGACCTCGGGCACGATGCCCGAGCCATCGTCCTGCACGGATACGTAGGCGCCGTCCTCGGTGCGGCCGACCCGGACGATGATCGAACCAGGGCGCTGCGAGATGGCCTGGGCGGCATTCTTGATGAGATTCAGGACGACCTGCTTGAGCCGCCCGCCGTCCGCGACCACCTTGGGGTCTGCATCGATGATGAGCTCCAGCTGGTGGGGTGGATCGTCGACGGAGCGCCCCCGCAGGTCGGGATCCATCCGCGCGAGGTACACCATGGACCGTGCAACCGCCGCCACACTCACCTCCGCAACGCGGTCCTCTCGTGGGGTCTGGCGGACAAAGGCGAGAATCTCTTCGAGCATCTCGACGACCATCTGCTGCCCGTCAAGCGCAAGGTCCACATACAGCTGGACCTCGTCGTCGAACGGGTAGCGCGACTTGAGGAGGGTCAGCGCCGCCATCGCCTGCAGCGCGTTCCGGCCATCGTGCGCCACATCGGACGCGAG
Source organism: Myxococcota bacterium (assembly GCA_036126975.1). Classification (GTDB taxonomy): domain Bacteria; phylum Myxococcota_A; class UBA796; order UBA796; family UBA2385; genus JAYYRS01. Next base: position 18,092 of record JAYYRS010000492.1, on the reverse strand, counting down.
CTGTCCGATGGCCGCGAGGCGCTCGGCGGACAACAGACGGGCCTGGGCCTCCTGAAGCTCTCTTTTCTTGGCCTCGAGATCGGCATTGCTCCTCTTCAGCGCCTCGATGTCGCGCTCCCGCTGGATGGCCATCTCCTTGTTCTCGAGCGCGGTGCCCGTCATGCCGGCGATGGTGCTCGCGAGTCCGATGTCATCCTCATCGAGCTCCGCACCGGGACGGCGGCTGTGCACCTGCAGCAGACCCAGGACCCGGTTCCCGACCAGCATGGGAACCACCATGAGTGCCCCGGCCGGCATGTCCATGATCGAATCGGTTGCAGGGATGGCGTCATCCTGGTTGACGTCTCCCCGAACGACCCCGACCCGACCCTCGATGACCCGGCGGGCCACGGTCTTGCTCAACAACACATCATCGGGCCGAAGGGCCCTGCCGTTCGAGTCCCGGGCCGCGCGCACCCACATGCGGTCGTCCTCGTCCACCAGCACGAACGCCGCGATCCGCGCCTCCAGGACCTCGATGATCAGCAGCAGCACCCGTGCGAGCATCTCCTCCGGGTCCTGCTGACGCTGGACGATCTGGCCAGCCCGGTACAGCGCCGTCACCGACCGCGTGCGGCGGTTGAGCCACGCAGAGCCCTTCGAATGGTGCGTCCGCTCCACCACCTCACCACTGAGGAACTGCAGCGTCTGCGACTGGAAGTTGTCGAGCGAAGCCGCACCGACCACCTTCGACATGAACTCGTGCCCATGCACTTCGCCCTCGTCCGGGTCGGACCACATGGGCTCGTCCACGGCGATCGCGGCCCCAACAATGCGAACGGTGATGCGCGTGTTGCCGACGCGGACCACGTCGCCGTGCCGCAGGAGCGCCCGACCGACGAGTTCGCCGTTGACCCAGGTCCCGTTCTGGGAGCTGAGGTCCTCGACGACGACGCCGCGAGGCTCCGGCCGGAAGATGCAGTGGGTGCGGCTGACAAGCACATCCTGCACAACCACGTCGGCGGCCTCCCCACGTCCCATGACGACCTCTTCGGGGAGGTCCAGGACCGTCTCCTGGCCGTGCTCGCCGCCTCGCAACAGGATGAGCTGGACTGTCCGCTCGGCCTCGACCACCGCCGCACCTCCTCCGGGAGCATGCCCGATGCCCCGCGACAACGCCACCCGGCGGGCGCTGCTCAGTCGAGGCGCAGGAGCATCGCCTCTCGAATCCCCGGTCCCCAGACGAGGATCTCGGCGCGGCCGTCCCCCGTGAGGTCGCGAACGAAAAGGGGCTCCTCTCCGGCCGGAAGCGCGACGTCCCTTTCCGCGAGCGGTTCCTCCGCGATGCCATGGGCGCTTCCCCGATAGACCCGGACCGGTTCGCCCGGCTCTGCGAGGACGGCATCCAGGTGACCATCCCCGTCGACATCACCGTCCAGGCTGACCGCCAGCGATTCCGGTTTGTCCACGGGCACGGTGAGGGTCCGCAACTCCACGGGTTCGGGATTCCACCTGCCCGCTTCCATCCGGTGGAGGTGCGCCTGCACCTGCAGGCGGCGCGCGAGCAGCGCCCGAGCGAGGTTCCCCACTCCGGTATCGATCTGCGGTACGAGGAGATCCAGATCACCATCGCCGTCGTAGTCGAGGGTCCGCACATCGACGGGCGCGGACCCAGTCTCGACGGCCGCTGCCGGCAAGAAGCCCTGCCCGGTGCCCCGGTGAAGCGCGATCTCTGCGCGCGTGCCGAACCATGAACCGTCGACGAGCCAATGCTGGACGACCAAATCGACCTTTCCGTCTGAATCGACATCCTCGAACCATGCGCGCCCCAGCTCCCTTCGGGAGCCCTCCCGTCGGGAGGGGCCATCCCTTGGCGCCAGGTCTACCGGGAGCCGCAGGTCGGCTCGGGTCGCGCCCACACCTGCCTCGGTGCGGTGCACCCGCAGACGCCGGCCCTCTGGCAGCAGCAGATCTTTTCGTCCATCGCCATCCTGGTCTGCGACGACCAAGCTCGGCCACCGCGCAGTGAGGTGCTGGGAACGTCCACCACTCTCCTCCCTGCTCCCGAGCGAGCCTTTCATGCTGACAGGAACACTGCCGCGGTCGATGCCATCCACCGAGACCACCCGGAGGCGCCCGCGTGAATGGAAGATGACCTCGGGGATCCCGTCATCGTCGAGGTCGTCCACCACGTCAGCGGAACGAGGTGTCGTCGGACCCAGCGCGCCCAGCAGGGTTGGCGCAGGGAGCAGCGTGCGCAGGCCCGTCGCTTCGATGGCGACCGGCCCATCGGGGCCGACCCCATAGAGCCCTCCATGCACATCCCAGAGAAGCGGTGTCGTGCCAAGCGCAAGGGTGGTGCGCCGCTCCTCCCGCCCCGCACCGTCGAGATCGATCACCGTCAGCGCCACCGGGTCCACGCTCTGCGCCGCATGCGACTGGGAGACCAGCACAAGCTCATCGCGGCCGTCTGCATCCAGGTCGCCTGCATGCACGGCGACCACGTCCGCAGGAAGAGCAAGGGGAATCGCGATGAGGGGCAAGCGGACTCCAGGCGATACATGGGCGAGGTCAGGCTACCGGGCCGACACCCGCTGCGCCCGTCCGCGACCCCATCCTACCGAGACGCCCCCTGTCCACCCTCCCCACCATCCCCGACGCGTCCCGCGCCAGCCACCGCTGGTTCGAACTGACCGGCGGCCACGCAGCAGCGGTCGATGTGCTGCGAAGTCACCTGGGCCTGGGTCGGACCGCGGTCGCATTGGCCGGGCTGGGTCGCCGCCAGCTATTCGCCGATCCGTTCTCCGGACTTCCGGCACCCGCCGACACCGGGGAGTGGCTGACCCGTCGGCAGCTGGGCCCCGTGGTTCTCCTCGAGGATACGCTGGTGCAGGACCTCGCCATGACCAGCAGCGAGGTGCTCGTGGTGCTCGGGGACGTCATCGGTACGGTCGGCGCACGACTGCTCGGGCGCCGCTTTCCCCTGCTTCATCCTGACGCATGGGCTGCCGCCGAGCCGACTGCACGGGAGCAACTCGCGCGACGGGTGTTCGCCCGGCTGGGAAATATCGCCGCAGCGGACGTGTCGACCAGCGACACCGGGCTTTCGCTTGATGTCCGGGCCTGTCGTTTCGTCGACCTGCTGCATCGGCTCGGGCGCCCCCATCTCGGGTCGCTCTTCTGCGAAGCCGATGCCGTCTTCTTCGAGAACGCAGACGCGCCGGTATCGCTGATCCGGACGACAACGCTCGCGCGCGGCGGCCCGCGATGTGACTTCCGTTTCCGCCTCCGTGGGGTCTGACGAATCCAGCCCGCCGTCTTGACATGGATGCAGCCGGTCCCCATCCATGCAATCCTCCCGGGCGCCTGCACGCGCGGGGCGGATGCCAAGGAGGTCATGGTGCTGGGTGGACGAGACGTCGTCATCGTCGGAATGGGTCGCGTGGGACGCATCGTCGTCGAGCAGATGGAGCGCGATCGCTCGATCTGCGTGATCGACCGGCGGGAGGACCGGCTTGGGGCCGTCCCCGACCGCATGGGGCGGATCTCCGTTCAGAAGGTCCACGGCGATGCGACAAGCCGGCTGGTGCTCGACCAGGCCCGGCTGAGCGCCCGAAGCGTGCTCATCGCCGTGACCGGCGATGACCTCGTCAATCGCGAAGTCGCCCGCCTCGCCCGGGAGCACTATGGAGTCGAAGACATCGTGACCCTGGTCGATGACGGGGAAGTCATCGATGAAGCAGGGCTGAGTCTGGCGGACGTCGTCCAGCGCTACCGCGCCACCGCCGCACTGGTGCTCAACCGGGTGACCGCTGGCCAGACCCGCGGGGTCGCTCTCGGGCTCGGCAAAGGAGAACTCCTCCAGGTCCGCGTGATGCCCGGCAGCGCAGCCATTGGCGCACCGCTGCGGGAAATGCATCCCCACAAGTGGCTGGTGGCCGCCGTATACCGGGACAACAAGCTCCTCGTTCCCCACGGCGAGACGGTGCTCGCAGCCGGAGACCGGGTCCTGCTTGTGGGCGAGCCGGAGGTGCTTGAGGGCGTCGGCGCCTTCATGCGGGGCGGACAGCCCGTGTTCCCCACCCAGTACGGCGCAGGCATTGGCGTCCTCGGGTCCGGCAGTTCCACCCGGACCGAAGCGGCATGGCTGGTTGAGAACACACTCTCCGACGATCTCCGCACCTGTGAAAAGTCCCGTCTGCAGCCGAAGGAAGCGGTCGATGACGCGGTCGCGGCGCACCTGCTGGACCTGGGGGTCGGTTGCCTCGTCGTCGATCCCGAGCCAGTCAGCTGGGGTGCACGGATTGGATTCACCCGCTCCAACCGCAAGCGACTCATCCTCTCCGCCCACGTCCCGGTGCTCGTGGCCCGTGGGACGCATCCCTACAAGCGGATCCTCGTCGCCGTCGGCAACGACGCGCACGCCGACGTCGTCGCAGCCGCCGCCATCGACCTGGCACGACAGTGCGAGGCCAGCCTGTCCGTGCTGACGGTCCTTCCGCCCAGCCTCGCGGAGGGCGCCGACGAGCAGGCGGAGGCGCGCGCCCTGCCCCAGCGCGTCGCCAACCTCGCCAGGCTGCACAACGTCGAGGTCGAGAAGATCGTCGACCATGGGAATCCGATCGAACGGATCCGCCATCATGCGCAGGACGCGAGCCTCCTCGTGCTCGGCTGTTCCGCACCCCGCCGGAACACCATCTTCACGCCGGACGTCTCCCTGTTCCTGCTCCACGACACGCCATGCTCCACGCTGTTCGTACCGTGGAACCCGGCCGCGCGGTGAGGGAGACCCCATGACAGAAGGGGCAGCCCTCCCACTCATCTTGATGACGACCGGAGCCATCGCCATGCCGGCGGCGGCACGGAAGCTGGCGATCCCTGTCGCAGTGGCCGAGATCGTCTTCGGGGTGGCGATCGGGCAGAGCGGGTTCGACATTGCCGGGGATCCAAACAACCCGTTCATCAAGTTCCTTGCAGAGCTCGGGTTCACATTCTTCCTGTTCCTCGCCGGACTCGAAATCGACTTCCGGGGATTTGAACGGAAAGGGGTCCGCTCTCTCCTGCTTCCGTTCCTCCTGAGCGTCGGAGCCTTCGGTCTCTCGATCGGCGCGGCCCAACTCCTCGGATGGGGCCTGTGGGTCGGACTCGCCATCGGCGCCACGGCCGTTCCGCTCCTCCGGGCTGTCGGCCGGGAGGCCGGCCTCAACGGAACGCCCCTCGGCAACACGATGATCACCTTTGCGGCGATGGGTGAGCTGCTGACGATCGTCGCCCTCTCCCTGGTGGAGATCAGCGAACATTCCCACGGACTCGGCGAGACTGCATTCGGTGTCGGCCGCATGCTCCTGCTGAGTGTGGCCGTTGTCATGGTGGTCGGCGTCCTGCGAACCCTGCTGTGGTGGTTCCCGGACAGCTTCGCGCCACTCGTGGCCCACGACGACGCCTCGGAGATCGGACTTCGGGTGGGCTATTTCCTGATGTTCCTGTTCGTCGGACTCTCGATCGCGGCAGGGGTGGAGCCATTCCTTGGCGCATTCGTCGCTGGGGCGATCCTCAGCTACGTCGTCCGCGAGGCGGAGGCCCTGGAGCACAAGGTCGCCAGCATGGCGTACGGATTCTTCGTACCCGTCTTCTTCATCCATGTTGGTCTTCGGCTCGAGATCACACCGCAGTTCATGTGGGACAACCTGGGGTCGATGCTGGCGATCGTGGCAATGATGGCCGCCGTCAAGCTCGCGCCCGGATCCCTGCTGTTCATTCGCGGGATGAAGCTGCGTTCGGTGACCGCGACCTCACTTCTCCTCGCCGCACCCCTCACGCTGGTGATCGCCATCATGGACCTCGGCGAGCGCGCTGGCGCCGTCTCCGCCGCGCTGTCCGCCGAGGTGATCACCGCAGGCATCCTCGCGAGCCTGCTGTTCCCGTCCCTTGCCCGGAAGCTGCTCCGGCAACGACCGGGCCCCGAGAATGCCGCCGTCCATGAGGGCGGCCACACCTGAGCCGGCAGAATCCCGCCATCCATCCAGCCGGTCGACCCACGCAGGCCTCGCCCTACGCCGCCATCTCCTGTCGGAAGCGCCGCATCAAGGCCACCTGCTCGGACTGGGGAACACCGCCGATCCGAGAGAGCACGGTCGCGATGTCCGGCACGTCCCGCTGCTGGGCGGCGAGGAGGGTCTCCAGTTCCTGGATGCCCAGAAACCCAAGCCGAAGCGCCAGCTCCCCGAAGCGGGCACGCGGCCTCTCCCGGGCCTGCGCGGCGAGGATGCTCGCCACCTGCTGTTCGGTCAGCAGCTCCTGCGCCACTGCGACCCTGCCGAGGGGCCGGCGGTGCATGAGGTGATGGTCCATCACCGCCATGCAGCGGTCCGAACTGAGGCGACCGATCCGATAGAGCCAGACGACGAATTCCAAGGGGCCCTCCGTTGTCCTACTCCATCGGAAGGCGCCGCCAGAAACTGTAGGGCAATCGAAGCTGCCCGATCCTTGCGCCCGAGTCGCCGGGAGGTCATGATCCGGCCATGCGCGAGCTGTACCGCAGACACATTCGAGATGCCGGCCTCCGTGCGACCGCACCCCGGGTCGCGGTGCTGGGCTGTCTTGCGTCGCAACAGCGCCCGCTGACACACGCCGACGTCATGACGGCGCTCGGCAGCGACTGGGATCGCGCCACCGTCTACCGGAATCTGGCCGACCTCACGAAGGCCGGGCTGGTCCGTCGCTACGACATGGGGGACCACGTGTGGCGATTCGAGTTCGACCCGCGGCATGGCCACGCAGGTCCCGGGCACGCGCACTTCATCTGCATCAACTGCGGCGATGTGCAGTGCATCGAAGACGTCAAGGTGCACGTTCCGGCCGCGCGCAGGTTGCCGCGCGCCATCCGCAACACCAACCTCGAGATCCAGCTCAAGGGCGTCTGCGACATCTGCGCGTAGGGGTGCGGTGTCCGCTCGGTCCCCACCTGCATCCCGATGGACCGGGCGCCCTTGCCGACCGTGGTACCGTCCAGATGTCGGAGGAAGTCATGCAGCTCGCCCGTCTTGCCATGCCGCTCATCTGCGTGGGGATCGCCATCGCCCCGCTCCCGTCTCACGCGGACGTTCTCATTGGGGACAGCGGAGGACAGGAGGACACGGGTGCGGACGAGGACGAGGACGACGAGGACAAGGACGGCTGCAGCGCTGCACCCATCACGCCGACGTCCGCGCTGAGCCTTGGCCTCGGCCTTGCGCTTCTCGGGGTCGTGCGTCGCCGCCAGCGGTGATTTCCTGACAGACCGACGCCTCGCTTCCGGCGCCGTCGCCGTGGTCGTGACCGCCGCGTTCGCCGTCGCGCTCCCGCTGCTGACCTACAGCCTGAGCCTCGCCCTTTTCGGCCTCGCCCACGTCGCCGCAGAGATGCGCTACGTAGGCCGCCGTTTCGGTGGCCGGCTCCAGGGTGGACTGCTGGCCGGAATGGTTGTGCTTCTTTCTGCCGTCGTTGTGCTTCGCCTGGCCCAGCAGACCGGCTGGTGGCAGGGCACCGATCGACTCCAGACCGAGCTCGCCGTGGTTGTCGGACTCGCCGGGCTCACCCTGCCCGCGCTGCTCCGCCATGCCGGCATTCCGTTCGGAATCGGCGTGGCCATCACATCGGTCCTCGCGCTGGGGTTGCTCGTGTCTCCCATGGGCACAGCGCTGCTCCTCGCCTGTCTGCACAACCTGACACCCGTGGGGTTCCTCGCGGAGGCGCTGCGCGGACGGGAACGAAGGGCTGCCCTCGGCCTGGCTGCCGTCGTCTTCGGTGCTGTACCGCTGCTCATCCTGTCTGGGATCCCGGCCACCTGCCTGGATGCGGTCGGTCTCCATGCTCCGGACGTGACCGTACTTCCCACCGGTCCCCTCGCGGCCCAGCTCGGGGCGTATCTTCCCCGCTCGCTGCATGAGGCCGCCTGGGCCTCGGACGCCTTCTCCGCACTCGTGTTCGCCCAGTGCATGCACTACACGGCGGTCCTGCACGTCCTTCCTGGGATCGCGATTCGCGATGCCGCGCCTCCGGAGGCCCCCGCCCGACAGTGGATCTGGCGGGGTCTCACGCTGTTCATCGCTGCGGCTCTGCTGGCAGGCTTTCTGGTCGACTTCAAGATGGCCCGCGGCTGGTACGGCATCTTCGCAGCGGTGCATGCATGGGTCGAGGTTCCGCTCCTGCTGCTTGCCATGCTCCCCCTGGCCGCATTTCAGGACGGTACGAGCTTCAAGACGAGCAGCCCCGTGCCATAGCTGAAGGCGTTCGCCAACACTCCGAGGAGCAGGCCTCGTCTTCTTCCAAGCGCTGCGAACCGCACGTACAGCCAACCTTCTGCCAGGGCCACGCCTCCCTCGATGAGCAGGACGCGCGGCCAGTAGCCCGCCACTGGCGCAAGTGCCTGGAAGCTCATCCATGCGAGGGGATGGGTCACCAGCGTGGCGGCGAGGGAGACCAGTACGAGTCGCGACACCGACCGGCGGCCCCGGCTCCAGCCCAGCCCGACGGCGATGACGAGCACGAGCGGGACCTCAAGCAGAAGGGAGACGAGCAGCGCCTGGGACTGGTTCACTCGGTCTGCTTTCCGGCGTCGCCCGCCGCGTCTGCACCCGACGATGGACCGTCGGCCGCTGGTTCATCGCTCTGCATGTAGCCGAGCGCTTCCAAGGCCGCGCGGGTGGCAGCGTCCAGTTCCTGCTTCCCCGCGTTTCCTCCCCCGACGTACTTGAGCGCCTGGCTTGCACCCGGACGCTTGCCCCCGACGGCCTGAAATGGGCCGATCTCCGCATCCCCTGACCGGTACGTAAATGGAGCGTCCCACGGCAGCACCGTGAATCGCTCGCCAGGATTCAGCACCAACGTCCCGCGATGCAGTCCCTCCTTCAGGAACACCCCTTTCTCGACGGTGGCCATGCCACCGGCGACCGCCTCCCACGGCGCCCCCTGGCTCTCCTCGAGCGCAGCCGTGATGGTCGCGAGATCCTCCGGTCGGGCCTCGGCAAGGTCGATCGCCTCCTTGGTGTCCACATGGGGGTCGAACAACTCGATCCTGCCGGTCTTGAGGTCCCATTCGATGCGCAGGCCGTCGGCGTAGAGTCCCAGCCGATTGGTCTTGAAGCGCGTGGTCTCTGCCGGGAAGACCCGCGATGCGTCTGCCTTTGGACTCTCCCCCGGGACCATCGGTACCCCGTCAGCCCGAAGCCCATCCGCCTTGCCGACCCAATGGGCGATGGTCGGTGCCACGTCCTGGGTTCCAACCGGAACGTCTTCCACCCGCCCCTTCGGCAGACCAGCGCCGGATACGATCATCGGGACGTGGAGCTGCTCGGCATAGAGCGTATGGGCGTGACCCCAGGTTCCCCGCTCTCCGAACTCTTCTCCATGGTCGGACGTGATGATGAAGCGGACGTTGCGGCCCGCTGCCCTGGCGGCCTTGTCGAGCCGCTCGAACTGGTCGTTGACGTAGCGGATCGACTCGTCGTACTGGGCGCGCTGGTGCTCGAACTCCTGCTCGCTCAGCTGGTTCTTCTTCCTCTTGAAGTAGAAGTAGTTCTTGTACTTCGGGTCATCCCTGCTCGGGGCACGGTCGAACAGCGTCGCGTAGTCCCCGGGCGGATCGTATTCGTAGTGCACGTCATAGACGTGGAGGAAAAGGAAGACCGGCGCACCTGGCTCCTGGTCCTCCCACCACGCGAGCGCGCCGTCCACGACATCCGTTGCCGTCACCTCTCCCGCAAGGTTCTTCTTCTCGGTGGTCAGACCGAAGTCCTCGAAGGTGTCAAAGCCACGGTCGAAGCCGAACTTGGTCGACACGTACATCGTGGCGACGAAGCCCGCGGTGTTGTAGCCGGCCTGCTGCATCAGCTCCGGCAGGACCGGCACGGACGGGTCCAGCACGAGACCGTCATCGACAACCTTGTGCGTCACTGGGAGCTGCCCCGTCAGCATGCTCGTATGGGCGGGCAGCGTCCAGGGAGACGCGCTCCGCGCAAACGTGTAGCGCGTCCCCTCGGCGGCGAGCCGATCAAAGAAGGGCGACGTCGGGCGGCTGTGTCCGTAGCTCGAGAGATGGTCGGCCCGAAGGGTGTCCACACTGATGAGGATGATGTCCGGCGACGCAGACGAGCCTGCCGGCAGGGCGGGCTCGGAGCCAGCGCCACAACCCGCCATTAGCAGCATCAGCGAGACAGAGAGACGGTTCGGGGACATGGGGACTCCGTGCGGGTCGGGCCGCGGGCAGCGCTACCAGTGGCGCCACTCCGGCCAGCCGGCCGGCAGGTTCCAGAGGACGAGGGGGACGAGCACCGCAAGGGTCAGGACCGTGAGAACCAGCCGCCACCGCAGGGGTCCCTCCCGGAGTGCGGCCAGCGAGCCTCGCCAGTCTGCGAAGACGACACCGGCATACAGCATGAGCATCGGTTCCAGCGGCACGCGGTATCGAGAAATGCCGGCCAACGCTGCAATCGCAGCGACATGGTAGAGCAGGATCCCTCCGATGACGACACCCCGTCCGCCCTGCCCACGCGTCGTGAGCCCGAATGTTCCGACGAGCATTACGACGAGGCTTACGATCACCTGCATCAATACGAGAACTTCCCGGCCCACGATGCCGAGCCCCTGGTAGCGGTGCCAGCGGATGTGGCGGGTGAGCAGGCTGTGCGGTGTCAGCATCTGTGCCACCCGCATGGGCATGCGGGAGACGAACAGCATCGGGTCATCCAGGATGAACTGCTTGCCGGCTTCGACCTGGCAGGCATCAAGCTCCATCGCCTCTGAGCGCTTCGCACACTTGGGTCGACCCTTCTTCTTCGTCCGATTGAAGGCACGCTGCGAGATCTGCCCGTTGCCGTAGTCGAAGCCGATGGGCTCGAAATCATTGTTCCCGAGCCACATCATCTGGCCAAGCGTGCGGTCCGAAAGCACGAAGGAGTCGTGCTTGATCGTCGCATGGATGGAATATGGCGCAACGACGACGACCGCTGCAGCCAGCATCGCTGCGGCCTGCCCGTAGACGATCCTGCGACGCAGACGCCCCCACATCAATCCGACGATGAACACGGGAAGCATGTACTGCGCGACGCCGCGAAAGAGGACCATCACGCCGACGCAGCCGCCCAGCATGGCCGCCGCCGTGAGCGACGGACGCACCCCCCCCTCCTCGACCCGGGCCCGCGCGCGAACGAACAGCAGGAGGCCCGTCAGCAACACGCCGGTGTAGAACACCTCCGACCAGGTCCGCTGGGCGAAGAACACCTGATGCACCGAGATGGCATACATCCAGGCCGCGACCAACCCCGTGGTGCGCCGAACGCGAATGTCGAGTCCCGAGAACAGCGCATCCGCGAGCCGATAGAGCAGCACCGAGTTCGCGGCTGCAACAACGATGCTGAGAATAACGACCAGGCCGCTGTATCCCGTGACCACCTTGAAGATGCCCATCAGGAAGGGCCACCCCGGCGCCCACAGCCAGCCCGCGGACGCCGTCATGCCCTCGCCCTCGGCCATGCGGGTGGCCAGCTTCATATACGTGCACTCGTCCCGGACACACGAATCCCAGGGCCACAAGGCACGCGGCGCGATGCGCAGCACGACACCCAGGATGACGGCGGCCCATAGCCAGCGATCGCGCTTCCAGTTCATCCCGGGACCCTATTGCGCGGGGGCCGGGGCCTCCACAACGAGAGCCCGGACGTGGACGGGTGGCCCCCTTGCCGGTCCCACGCTCGGACCGTACCCCGATGCCCGCGCTTCACTCCCCAGCGCCGCGACGCGAGCACGCCGCGTCAGGGCGTCTTGACCTGGACCGTATAGGCCGCCGCATCCGTGCGAAGGCTCGTCACCTCATGGAGCTTCACCGCTCCGCCGGGCAACACCACCATCTGGAACGGGGTGTCCTCGCCCGTGATCTGCCCGGCGTCGTCCCGGAAGAGGACCTGCAGCTGCACGGGAAGGTCCTTCGCGGACTGGTTGGACAGCTCGACGCGCACGTGGAGCCGGCCATCTGCCGTCCGGTCGCTCGCAAGGTTCCTCACGGCCACCAGTTTCCACGCTGCCTTGTCGATTGCCACGACCTTGCCTGGGTTCTCGACACCTGGATAGGCCTGCAGCGCCTGGGGACCCACCCATGAGGAGCAGGCCGAGAGGAGGGTGGCCAGGAACAGCGCCTTTACTGGTACATCACGCCCCATGAGCCCTCCTTCTTCATCTCGTAGGAACTCGACCACGACACGATGCCGGACTCGGCGTCTGTCAGCTGGAATCGGATCAGCACGTAGTCGGACTGGGCCTCATCGGTGCTCGCAGAGAGCCCACGGACCTCCCCCGTCAAGAAGAAGTCCGCGCCAGCCATGGCCTTGAAGCCCTGTGCGTCGATGTTTCCCGACCGTTTGGCATCGCGCTCGGCCTGGATCTCCTCGACCAGAGCCCGGTCGAGCATCGCGACCTTCCCCGCCGCGTTGCTGACCAGCTTGTCGGTGATCAGGGTCGTCAGGATGTCCTGATCGATCAGGAACCGGCTTCGGTTCTTCACCTTGAGCAGCGCGACCCTCGGCGTCCCCTCGAAACCCTGGATGACAGGGCTACCGAGCATCTCACGAGCCATCTGGTCTGCGACGGCCCGCACGTCGCGGGCCTCGAGGCCGGTCCCCTCGACGGCACCGTAGGCGTCGGGGTCCACATACGTGGTCCGCTTGGTCTTGGTCGCGCAACCCATCACGAGGAGGGTCAGGGCGGCGATCGGGATCCTGCGCATCGGTGGGCTCCGGGAGCAGGCACGGGTGGGGACCCGCGACGGGGACGAAATATTCGACAGCAGACAGTCATCAAAGCGACTTTTCCCCACCCGGGGGGAGGCGGGGTATCAGATGCACCGCCGTGCCCTGGTTCGGGACATTGACGGTATAGCCCCGCTGGCCGATATTCACACGGTGTTCCCCAGGCGTTGCCGGTACCGCCACGAGATACCAGCCGCCCGGCGCGTGCTCCCACTGGCGGACGTCCGCCGCGGGGTTGGTCACCATGCTCGATATCGCCAGGACGCCGCCCACCAGCGCGGCCGCTGCCGCGACCGCATCGTTGTCCGTGACGTAGGCCAGCTCCGCTACCCGCAGGGCGACGTAGCCGCCGATGAGGCTGGCGTCCTTGTAGACGGCTTTTCCCTTCAGGAATCCATCCACGCGGCGCCCGCCTCGCGTCGAGGCCTGGAAGAAGGTCTCGTCGAGGAAGAGGGGAGATGTGGCACGGGCGTCCACGGTCACATGGGGTCTCGATACCGGGCGCAGCCCAGGCCGGATCGAGAGCACCTCTCCGTAGTCGCCCATCTGAACCTTGCGTGGCGCCGAGCCCCGCTCGATGAGCAGGATGAGCCCGGGAGGGCTTGCGAGCAGGGCCTCTGCCCGGGCCGCCCAGTCCTCGCCCTCGAGGCGGACGCCTTCGCTCATGGCCTCCACTGCACCCGACCAGGCCGCACCGAACGGTCCAAGAGCCCGACGCGCCGTGGTGAAATCCCCGCTGGAGAATCGCTGCAGCGATGGCAGGCGTTCCTTCTTCGGAAGTGATGCCTGTACCCCCAGGAGGTCCGGCACCAGGGCCAGGGTGGCACGAACGGCCTCGGCTGGATCCCGAGGAGCGCGGCTCACACCCGCAGAAAGGCCTGCCAATACCGCGGCGCGGGCGGCGTCTCGCTGTTCACCGGACAGCTTCCGGGCCCGCGTCGCAGCGAGCCCGCGCGTGAGCGTCTCCACGGTGTGGCGACTCCAATACGCATCGATCCCTCGCTGGAGTGCAGCCTCGGCATTGTCGGCCTCCCCCTCCTCCGCGTACACCAGCGCCTGCAGGATCCATCCCGGGAGGAAATCCGATCGATAGGCCTCCTGCTTTGAGCCGGTATCCGCGAGAACCGCGGACTTGAACATCGCCAGTGCGTTCCCCGGGTCCCCCTCGGACCACAGCAACATGCCAAGCGTCGTGAATGCGGCCATCTTCTCGTATGGCTCGCCCTTCCATTCCTTCTTGTCTTCGGACGCGATCCGCGCAGCGAACTCCCCGTCTGCCTGGAACGTTGTCATCTGGGCGACCGCGCGGCGCAGCGCGGCCTCCCCTTCGTCGCGGTCCCCCATCGCGAGGCTCATGCTGGCCAGCCGCAGCTGGTCCAGGGCCTGATCACGATCGACCTCCGCGGCCTTGGCGCGCTGTAGCTCGATGGCCTCCTGCCGACTCCCACCTTCGTAGATGTCGGGCGGGGGGACCGGCTTCGCACAACCCATGAAGGAGGCCGAAACCACAAGCAGGACCATGAACGAGATCGATGATGACATGAAACGCACGGGGTTCCCGATGGCGGGCGTCGTCCTTAGCGTGACATCATCCAAGGGCAACGCCATGCGCAACCTCTTCTTCACAGCGGTCTTGAGCCTCGTCGTCGCCTTCAGCGGCTCGGCACATGCGGGGACCCCCGAGATGCGCGCGTCGACCCCCACCGGTATCACGCAGGGAGCCATCGCGTTCCCTGCCGAATGGACCACGGCGTACGGCCAGCACACCCAGGTCCACAGCGCGCCCGAACACGCGCGGACGGCCCGCAGGCTGGCAGACCACGCAGACGAAGCCGTCCCCCGGCTCGGGGGGGTGCTCGGCCTGCCCGCAGGACGCCGGGTCACGGTGGTGCTGGCCCCGGACGAGGAGACCTTCGCGAGCATGCAGCCGGGTCGTCCCCCAACCTGGGCGGACGGCACCGCCTGGCCAATGCAGAACCTCGTCTTCCTGCACGCTCCCGAGGCACGGAGGGGAGACGCATCTCCCCTTGAGACGGTCCTCGAACACGAACTCGTGCACATCATGCTCGGACAGGCCTTTGCTCCTCGCCGCGTGCCGCACTGGCTGCAGGAAGGCACCGCCCAGGTCCTCGCACAGGAGGTCCGCCCGGACTCTGCACAGAAACTGGCGAGCATCGGTGACCAGCTGATCCCCCTCAAGGACCTGACCGGCTCCTGGCCGTCAGACCCGGTCCGGGCCCAGCGTGCCTACGCACAGAGCGCGCACTTCGTGGCCCATCTCCGCAACACCTACGGACAGGAAGCATTCCGTGCCCTCGTGGGGCGCATGGCACGGGGCCAACCCGTCGATGCTGCGCTGCGCGGAGCGACCGATGACTCGCTCACCCAGATCGACCAGGCATGGCGGGCACGGTTCGCGAGTTCGCCCATGTGGCTGCAACAGGTCGTGACGGACACGACGCTGCTTGGCCTGGGTGGCATCGGTCTGGTGGTCGGGTTCTTCAGTGTGCGCCGACGGAGGCGGGAGCGTCTCGCCCGATGGGCAAGGGAAGAGCAACTGCAGGATGCCATCTACGCCGCTCTCGCCGGAGACGGCTGGGATGGTCGCGCGCCCCTGCCCACACCCGAGCAGCCCGTATGGCCCCATCCCCGGCCTGCATCGGACCTGTCGCACTGACCCTCCGGCTGCCGAGGGGCAGGCGGACGGCTGCCACTGCGCGGTCTGCTGCGATAGACCCGTCCCCTCCCTCGGGGTCAGCGTGCGCATCACCTTCCTGGGCACCGGCGGCGCCTTCTGCGACTACCGGGTCAACTACCAGAACAACGCCGTGGTTGAGACATCGTCCGGGCCCGTGCTCATCGACTGCGGAACCACGGCATGCCAGTCCCTCCGGGAGCTCGGGCGCCATCCGGGTGAACTCCACGCCGTGGTGTTCACCCACCTGCATGGAGACCATGCCAGTCCGGAGCAGCTCATCTGGGAGCGCTACTACGAAAGCGCGACGGGCGAGCCAGGCTGGTTGGAGACGCCGATGCTTGCGCCCGCCGACGTTCTGGACCCGCTTCTCGACGGACTGGGTCCGTTCCTATCCCCGTTCGTGGACCGCACAGGAGCGGCCCACACCGACGGGGTGGGCGCCTTGCTTCGGCCAGAACGGACCGCACATGCCCGACTGGGCGACCTCACCGTTCGCTGGTTCCGGGTCGACCACGTGACGACCGATGCAGTAGACAAGCCCGCCTACGGACTCTGGCTCGAGCAGGCGGGCGTCCGGGTCTGGTGGTCCGGCGACACCGCCTTCAACGCCGAGCAGGCCATCCGGGCTGCCCGCACGCCCGGCTGCGTCCGCCTGTTCCACGAATGCACGTTCAGCCCTCCGTGCGAGCGCAGCGTGCACACCCACTACGCCGAGCTGTGCACGCTGCCGGACGACGTCCGCGAGAGGATCACGCTGATGCATCACACCGTCGTCCCAGACGACATCGATGTCCGCAAGGACGGCTTCTGCGGGGCCGCTGACCGCCATCAGGTCTTCTCGCTCCCCAGGTCATAAAACCACCACTCCAACCCGTTTCGGCCTGGCGTCCCCCACTGGGTGCGTCCAACCATCACGCCGCCTCCGGACCGCAGTGGTCGGCGGGACCGAAACCGCTGCGGAATTGATCCCCACGCGGCTTGCACAATCTCCACCGCCCTCCCGGGCCACGAGGCAGACCGACCGATGCGATTTGTCACCCCCAGCGTATTCTTCGGTACGGCACTGTTGCTCTGGGTCTACAACGGACGGGCGGGTGAGGACATCCTGGCGCTGTCGTTCATCCCCACCTTCTGGCCGGAGGCCACCGGCGATCCCCAGAAGCTGTCCCAGGGCACGGTCGGACTGCTCATGGCCATGGGCCTCTTCTTTTTTGCGCGGGATTTGACGCTGTGGGCGAGGGCACGCAGGCGTCCCGCCCCGCCCGACTGAATCTGCGACACCGAGGGCCCCTCCGAAGCCGACGCGCCTCACGCCAGACCGGCTCGCCACGCGCCGCCGGACCGGAGCATCAGACCGGACCACAGGGCGTGGTCCACGTCTCCGTGGACTTCCCTGGTCAGCGCGGCGAGCGCATCGCGCCCGCCCGGAATCGCCAGACTGCTCAGGAGCAGGACATCCCTCGCCGGTACCGAAGCCAACAGCACACCAGGGATGCGGTCCGCGAGCGCGCTCCACAGCCTGTCATCGAGAAGCCATGCTCCGTCGTAGGTGCCGCCGCTCACAAGCTGCCAGACCGGCCCATCGCCGACCAGCTCCGGCGTGAAGCGGGCACGCAGATTCGCCAATGCCCTGCGCGCCAGTGCTTCATCATCCAGTGCGAGCTGGTCAGCCGCCTCCCTGCTGACAAGGCGCAGGCTGTGCGGACCATCGAAGCCAAAGCACACCCATACCGGCCCAGCAAACGGCCGGGCAGGCATGCGAGGCGCGGCGGGATTCGCGGCCCAGGCGCGATGCAGGAGGTCCTCGTGACGCAACAGAGGCAGGATGTCTTCCGTGCGGCCTGCTTCTGGGGCGAGTGCAGCCAGCGCGCTCCCCACGCACCGCGCCAGTACGACCTCGAGGGCGTCCGGCGCGCGACGCACTTCGGCGAGGAGGTTGTCCAGCTGGGCCACCGCCTGCCGGCCATCCGCCCCGTCAACCCGCAGGAGGAGCGGCCGGAGGACGTCGACGCCGACGCCCGCGTCCTGCAGCGCCATCACTGCGCGACGGGTAAAGGCCTCGGCGTCCATCAGGGTTCTTGTGCCCCCGCATGGACCTCATACGGCTGACAGCTCGCCTCGCGCAGATACGAGGCGAACTCGAAATCGGGGCTGTTGGCCGCGTCGTGGCAGCCCACGCACCGCTCAGCTGTGACTTCCAGCGACTCGACGCGATCGTCATCAGGATGACCGCCGAGGGGACCATGACAGGCCTCGCACTGCACGTCTCGATACTTCCGGATGTTGGCCGGCGTCAGCTCTCCGAGACCTCCGGCCTCGCCATATGCCGTGCTGTGACAACCCACGCATTCCGGATTGTCCGTCGCCTTTCGCTTCACCAGCGACTGCCATGCCCTGGCATGCCCGCTGAATCCCCAGCGCGCGAACTCCTGGGTGTGGCAGTTCACACACGCACCGGCCCCCGCATAGGCAGCTTCCAACGGTCCACGGGGCGCCGCCGCCTGCACCTCGGCTCGGGTGCGCGTCCGCTGCTTGAAATCCTCGATCGCAGGCGCGACCGCCGCGACACCGTCCAGATCCGCACCCAGGGGAATCGAACGGACGTGCAGGAGATTGCGTCCGAGCCCCGTCTTCTC